>JBQCJC010000480.1:0-28074 GCA_051953135.1 Thermoanaerobaculia bacterium
TTGTTGTTGGTGGGGGGTTGGGGGGGGGCGTGGCTCCGCCGGGGGGGGGGGGGGGGTTCTCGGCGCCCGGTTTTTGTTTGGGGGGGGGCTCCACGGCCCCCCCCGCTTCCGGCTCTGTACAAAATCGCGCAGACCGCCAGCACGATTGCAATTCCCACAATCCACGCCGTCGGCCCTTCCAGATGCCGGAAATCCTTAGCGGCAAAATGCATCGCGTCTAACGCGCGACCGAATCCGGAATCGGCGTTACGGCTCTTCAATGCGACGAAGACCGCAATGAGCACGCCTGCGAGTCCTTCGCCCGCGATCATGCCCGAGGCGCCTAACACACCGGGATCGTTTTCTGCCGCCGCGCCTTTGCGTCGTGCTTCGACGATGCGGCGAATGATGCCACCGAGGAAAATCGGAGTCAGGCTGCCAAGCGGAAGGTAAATGCCGACGGCAAACGCAAGTCCGGGCAAGCCCGCGATTAATGCGCAGATCGCCAATGCCGCACCAGTTCCGACTAAGCCCCACGGCAATGAGCCGGATAAAACGCCTTCAATGACGGTTTTCATCAGCGTCGCTTGAGGCGCGGGTAATTCGGGCGAGCCGAACGTGTAGGTTTGTCCGAGGAGCAGCACAGTGCCGGCGATCGCCCAGCAGGCGAATGCAGCGCCGATGAATTGTCCGAATTGCTGTTTGGCGGGCGTGGCGCCGAGGATCTGGCCGGTCTTGAGATCCTGCGAAATGTCGCCCGCTTTCGATGCCGCGATACAAACCACTGTGCCGACGGTGAGGATCGCAGCGCGTGCGGACGGATCGGACCAGCCGAGGACGACGAAGATCACGGACACGCCTAACAGAGTTACGAGCGTCATCGCCGACGTCGGATTCGACGATACGCCGATTAATCCCACAATGCGCGACGATACGACTACGAACGCTACGCCGAAAATCGCTACGCCTAACGCGGCCACGAGTCGCGGTCCGAACGACATGTTGCCCGCGAGTAATCCCGGGACCGCGACTAACGTCACGACGACAATCGCCGGAACGACCAGGACAATCCAGGACGGCACATCGCGATCCGTGCGCGGCGTCGATGTGTCGCCGCCCATGTCCGCGCCGCTTTTGCGCATCCCTGCAACGACCGCGGCGAACGAACTCCACATCGTCGGCAATGCGCGAATGACCGCTACGATGCCTGCCGCTGCGACCGCACCCGCGCCGATGTAGCGCACATAGCGCGACCAGATTTGTCCGGCGGTGAGCTCGGCGATGGTCTTGGTCGTTTCGGGGAAGAGCGGCGTGGTGAGATTCGCGCCGACGGCGGCGATGATCGGGGTGAGCACGATCGCCGAGATCATCGATCCTGAGACCATGATCGCGGATTGGCGGTAGCCGAGGATGTAGCCGACGGCGAGGAGCGCGGGTGCGATCTCGAGCGCGAGCTCGGCTTTTGGCAGCACGGGCAGCGGTCCCGCGAGCGCGGGATCGATGAGCACGAACGCGCCTAACGCGAGTTTGACGAGCGCCCCGACGATGAGTCCGATGAAGATCCATCGTCCACCACTGCCTGCACTCGTCGTCGCGCGCAACACCTCGGCGCACGCGGTGCCTTCGGGATATGGAAGTTCGTCCGCACTGCGCACGATGAGCAGGCGTCGCAGCGGAACCATGGCGGCGATGCCGAGCAGTCCGCCTAACAACGCGAGGATCGCGACCTGCCAGAACGGCGGCGTGAATCCCCATAAAAACAATGCGGGGATCGTGAAGATCGTGCCCGCGGCGAGCGACGAGCTTGCGGAGCCGATCGTCTGCGAGAGATTCGCTTCGAGGATGACATCGCCGCGACTGCGCATCGCTTTGAAGAGCACCACGGTGAGCACGGCGATCGGAATCGACGTCGAGACCGTGAGGCCGACGCGCAATCCGAGGTACGCATTGGCTGCGCCGAAGACAATGCCGAAGACGATGCCGGCAACGATCGCGCGCAGGGTGAATTCAGTGATGTTCTCTTCGCTGCGAAGCATGGGCAGGGATGATAGTGGGATTTGGAGTGCGGCGACGCGAGTCGCCGCTTGGCGAGAATGAAAGCGGTGGCTGGCGCCACCGCACTCCATAGAACTAAATGATCCCGGCGCGCAACGCTTTGCTCACGGCCGCGGACTTTGAATGCACCTGCAGCTTTTCGTAAATCGAGCGCACGTGATCGCGGACCGTGTTGATCGAGATGTGCATTGCATCGGCGGATTTTTGGTAGCTGTGACCGTCCGCGAGAAACGCGAGCAGGCGCACTTCAGTCGCGGTGAGAGTCTCGGTTGCAGAATCGCGCGGACGAAACGTCTTGAACAAATCGACCACGCGTCGTGCGATCTCCGACGACATCGGTGCGCCGCCGTCACGTGCATCGCGTAACGCATCGAGCAGTTTCGCGGGGGGCGTTTTCTTGAGCACGTAGCCCGCGGCGCCGTTGCACGGCGAATCGAAAATGCGTGCGTCATCATCGAAGACCGTGAACATCAGCGCGCGCACATTCGGGTAGCGCTGATGAAACAACTTCACCGCCTCGGTGCCGCTCATGCCGGGGAGATGAATGTCGAGCAGCAGCAGATCGGCGGGCGACGATGCGAGTCCCGCGAGGCCCTGCTCCGCGGTCCAGTACGCGCCGCTGCAGCGGAACTCGGGATCGCGATCGATGAGTTGCCGCACGGTCTCGCGGATGCGGTGATCGTCTTCGACGATGGCGACGCGGCAGGGCTCAGCACTCACGGCTGCTGAAGTATCACGCGCGCATGGTGCGAATGCATAGCATGCGCATGCGGCGCGATCAGCGCGGCATCGTCACGCGAACGGTCGTGCCGCGATCGCGAGACGAGAGAATCTCGCACGCGCCGCCGATGCGTGACGCGCGCTCGCGCATGCTCGTGAGACCGCGACCGCCATCTTCGTGCGCTGAATTTTCGTCCTCGAAGCCGCGTCCGTCATCGCGAATCTCGATTTGCAGATGATGCGCATCCGCATTCGCGACGATCGAAACGCGCGACGCCTGCGCATGCTTCGCGGTGTTGTTGATCGCTTCCTTCACGATGAGATACGCCTCGCGGCGTTGCTCGGCATCGAGGCGAATGAGTGCGGCGTCAGCAGGGAACTGCATGTCGAGCTCGATCGACTTCGCATCGCACACCGCCGCGGCGAATCGACGCGCGCGCAGAAACAGACTCTGTCCATCATCGCGGCGCGGATCGATCGACCAGATCGTGTCGCCGAGCGCATCGACCAGCGTGCGCGCGCTGTCGGCAATCTCATCGAGCAGCGGCTCGGCGTCGCGCGGCGGCGAATCTTTCGCCGCTTCGCTGAGGATGGAGATGCGCGAGAGCGTGGAGCCGAGGTCGTCGTGAAGATCGGTGGCGACACGAGTGCGGACGCGCTCCATTTCGAGCAGGCGACGCACGCGCGTGCGATGCAACAGAAACGCGATCACGACCAGCATCGCGGCGACGTAGCCGAGAAACCACGCGCGCTTCCAAAACGGCGGCACGACGTGAAACGAAACGCGCGCCGGTTTCGATGCGATGCCCGCGCTCGTCGCGCGCACTTCGAGCACGCCACTGCCGCTCGGCAGCGTGTCGAAGAGAATCGTGCGTTGCGGTCCTGCATCGATCCATTGCTTTTGATTGAGCCGATATTCGTAATGCAACGGCGTGACGCTTTCGAAATACGGCGCGACGAAGCCGACGCTCATGCGCTTGCGCGGCCACGCGATCTCGACGTTCTCGACATTCGATGCGCCGAGTTCGTTGACCGTGTTCGCACCGCCGTCGATGCGAATCGATGCGATGCGCGGCTGCGGCGGTGGTGCGGTCTGCACGTTCGGAATCGAATCGAATCGCGTGACTCCGCGAATCGTGCCGAGCCACAACGCGCCGCGACGATCGAGCATCGCCACGGTCACTTCATCAGAAGGCAACCCGTCGCGATGTGTGAGCCGCACGGCGCTGCGCGATTGCAGATCGAGAATCGTGACGCCGCGATGCGAGCCGATGGCGAAGCGGCCGTCGCGCAACTCGGCGACGCAGTACGCGCTGTCGGCCGCGAGTCCGTCTTTGCGCGTGAACGTGCGAATCGTGAACTGCGAAGCGGGAAGCGTCGGATCATCGATGCGCGCGAGTCCCTGCGTCGTCGCGATCCACAACGATCCCTTCGAATCGATGAAGAGATCGCGCACGAACGAGGTCGGAATGCGATCGCGAATCAGTTCGAATTTTCCGTTTGCGACGCGCACGACGCCGCCGGTGTACAAGCCGATCCAGACATTTCCCGCGCGATCCTCGGCGAACGCGCTCGGCGCGGATTTTGGAAATCCTGATTCGGCGCCGAATGACTCGAAGCGCGTTGCGCCCGCGATGCGACGCGAGAGCGGACGATTGCCGAACGTCGAGACCCACATCGTGCCGCGCGAATCGATCCACACGCGAAACACGTCATCGTGATCGAGGCCGTTCTTCATCGTGACGATCTCGATCGGTTGCGTGCGCTGCAACGGAAGTCGCGGCCAGTGCACGATGCCTTCGCCGCCTGCAACCCACCACGTGTCGTCGACGTCGTGCGCGACGGTTTGGTCCCAGCCCCAGCCGCGATAACGCATCGATGGCGGCCAGAGATCGGCGGATTGCACCGCGTTATCGCGGAAGCAGTACACGCCTTTCATGTTCGTCGCGCACATGGTGCCGTCATCGAGCTCGAAGAACGATTTCATGCGCTCCTCGGCGATTCCGTGATCGCGGGTGAACGTGCGCACGCCGGTGCGCGCCACGCGCACCGCACCGCCGGCACGACTGCCGATCCACAAACGTCCGGTCGCATCTTCGCCGAGGGATGTGATGTCGACGGGGAGCCCATCGGTTGTGTCGAGGTATTCGATGCGACCGTTGCCGATGCGCAGCACGCCCGAGTAGCACGGCTGCCACATCACACCGTCGTGACTTTGAATCGTGTCGCGAAACAGCACGACGGGATTCTTCGAAGGAATGGTGATGCGCACGACTTCGCCGGGCTTTGGCAGTCGCAGCGGCATGCCGGGCATGAGCGGCGCGCCCGCGCGATCGATGAGCGGACGTGTGTCGTGATCGTTGGCGATCGGCGCGTAGATGAACAAGCCGAAGCCGTTCGTGATCCAGATGCGGCCCGCGTCATCGGCGAGCACGCCTTCGATGAGATCGCCGCCGCGATGCGGTTCGATCTCGATGTGTTGCCACGCGCCGATGCGCGGTCGTCGATAGATGCCGTTCTGTGTGCCGACCCACAACGTGCCGTCGGGTGCTTCGCGTATCGCGCTGACGCCTTTTGCGCCGATGGCGCGAAACGCGGTGTCGACGACGAGTTGATCGCCTTCGACGCGACACAGGTTCTCATCGCACGACGTGAGGATGTTGCCACTGCGATCGGCGTACACGAGTCCTGCTTCGACGCGTTTGCCGGGCTCGATGGTGATGTGTTGAAACAGCGGCGAGCCGATTGCGTCGGCGGACAATCGTGCGGCACCGCCATCGGTACCGATCCACAACGCGCCGCGTTTGTCCTCGGCGATCGACCAGATCATGCGATCGGGCAATCCGTCATCGACGGTGTAGTTGACGAACAACTCGCCGTCGAAGCGACTGAGGCCATCGAGTGTGCCGAGCCAGAGGAATCCGCGCGAGTCGCGAAAGATGGTGGTGACGCTGTCGCTCGGCAGTCCCGCGGCGGAGGTGTAGACATCGAGCGGAAGCCGGCCGCGCACTTCCGCATGCGCGGCCGCGGCGAACGCGAGGATCAACATCATTCGGCGAAGCATTGGACCGGTGCGGCGAGGGTAACGCAGGGTGTGAATGGGATTTGTGATGAGCGTCGCGCGCTACGCTCCTAATCGACGATGCGGTATTCGACGAGTCGAAACTGTCGAATCGCCTGCTCTTCCTTTGCCGCGCACGTCGCCAGCACGTTCTCCGCGGCGATGTAGTGCTCCATCGTCACTTCGTGTTGCGTTCCTTCGTCATCGCGCAGCGTGATGCGCAGGCGTCCGTCGACGAGCGTCTCGCGCGTCGTCAACTTCAGCGCATCGCGACGAAGATCGTTCGTCGTGCGGCGGATGAACGTCTCCGCGGCTTGCACTGGTCGCGACAGCGACGAACGTCCGCGATAGCCGGGAAGGAAAATCTCATTGCGCGCGATCGTGTCCGCGAGCACATTCGCATCGCGCGATTCGACGGGGCCGTAGTACAGACCCCATGGCAGCACCAGCGCGTTTGCGGCGAATCGATCGCCGCCGATGTGCGAGCACTGCCACACATCGAGATCCTCGCGTCGTTGCAACGCATCGAAGAGCGGATAGCCGCGACGACCGCAACACGAATCGTGCTGGCCGTGCGTGCACACGAGCACAATCGGCTGTTTCGGCGGCTGCAACTCGTCGAGCATCGATGCGAACGAAAGCGTTGCGACGTCGTCGATCGATGCGAGATCACGCATCGCGACGCCGGTCTTCGGCGCGCTGCGAATCACGAAGACGCGGACGGCTCCGAGGCATTCGACGCGGCGGCGGATGAACACGATGCGGCTGCGTTGAATCGTGCGCAACGCATTGCGCAGCGTGTCGCGCACACTCGCGGGCATCGCCGCATCGAACAACGGATCGCGGCCCCACGTGATCGGCAGCTCGACGAGAATCCACACATCGACGCGCGCGGCGCTGGCGATGTTGTCATCGCCGCGAAGCCGCGCGGCATCCGAACAATAGATTCGTCTCACGCTTCCGGTTCACCCGTCACGTTGACGAGCCCCTGGCGTGCGAGCTCGGTGACGAACTGCTGCACTTTGTCGTGATCGAGTGCGCTCGCGCTGCAGAGATCCGCGATCGTCGCCGGACCGTTCGCGAGCGCGTGCAGCAGCGGTTCCGTATCGCTCGCGAACTGCCACGCGCGGCCATTCGCATCGAAGCGAATCGACGCATCGTCGCGAACGATATCGAGCTTGCGCGGCGTTGCGAGCGAGACCTTCGCGTGCATCGGCGGCGCCGATGGCGGAACCGCGGTCAACGGCAGCGATGCCCATCCGCGCGATCGTGCGCGTGCGTTGTGATGCGCGAAGTAACGATCGAGCAGCTCGTCGTCGAGTTGCGCGATGAGTTGTTCGCGCAGCTTCGCGAATTGCTCGCGCCGTTCTTCATGAGATGCGAATCGTTTCAACGGTGCGCGGAACTCTTCCGATGCGCGCAACTGATCGGCGACCCAGTGCGCGAGATTCACGCCCGTGCGTTGATGAATGCCGAACGTGAGATGCAACGTCACTTCGCCGACGCCTGACGCTTCGTGCCACCAGCCGCGCGGGATGTACAGCGCGTCGCCATCTTCGAGCATCCCTTCCCACACGATCGTGTCGGGCGCCTGCTTGTTCGGCGCGACGTCATCTTTCAGCGGATGCGCGCGACCGCCTTCGTACACGCGCCAATACTTTTTGCCATAGACCTGCAGCACGATGACGTCGTGCGTGTCGCAGTGGCGATTGAAGCCTTGCTGCTCGCGCCAGCCCGCGTACAGGTTGACCTGCACGGCCTCATGCAACGCGCGCTCGAAATCCTCGGCGAGCCGCATCACGCCGTCGACCATGTCATCGACCGCGTCGACGATCAGCGTGTAGCCGTCGCGCAGCAGTTGCGAGAGTTTCTCCGGCACGACGAACGGAACTTTCGGCCCGTCGTAGCGCAGGAATTCATCTTTCGACGCGAACGCACCTTTGCGAACGAGCCGCAACCGCGGCGGTTCGAGCCGGTGCTTCTGCAACATCCCGTTCACGTCCTGCCACGACAGCAGCTCATGAAATCGCGCGCGCGTGCCTTTCAGCACGAGCGGACGCCGGCCCCAGTTGGTGGTGAGGAATGTGTCGGGGACGAGGTTCGAGAAGTTGAGCATGGGGATCGGTTGCCGGTTGTCAGTTGTCACCCCGAGCGGAGCGAGGGGCCTGGGGCGGCAGGCACGAGCGACGCCCCACCCAACCCCCAGGCCCCTCGCTACGCTCGGGGTGACGTTGTCGACAACGGCTACTGCATCAACTACGCGTTATCCGTTCCGTCCGAGTCTCCGTCGGTGCCGTCGGAATCGCCGTCCGTGCCGTCCGAATCGCCGCCATCGGTGCCGTCGGAGTCTTCGCCGTCCATGCCGTCACCATCGCTGCCGTCGGTGCCGTCTCCGTCGCCGCCGCGCTTCGTGGCGTCTGAGCCATCGGCGTCCGCGGGGGATGCGGAATACGAAGTTGCGTCGAGCTCACGAATGTCCTGGACCAAACCCGATTCGATCTCTGTGCTCATGTACTTCCTCCACCTTTCGTTACTACGCTCTGCCGGGAGCGTGCAGCGGTCGCGCCAAGTTGCTGGGACAGCTTAGACTCACTGGGATGGCGGGTCGACTCTCTTTTCGTCTCCTCCAACTCGGCGCACTGGCGATCGTGATTGCCGCGACCGTGCACGAACACTTCGATCTCTATCGCTTCCTCGTGCCGAAAGAGCTCGTGCTGCACGCGACCGCGGCTCTTGCGGCGCTGTTCGGCCTCGCGTTGTTGAAGCGCATCACCTTCACCCGCATCGATTTCGCGCTGCTCGCGTTTCTCGGTATCAGCATCCTCTCCGCGCTCTTCGCGACGAACCACTGGGCCGCGCTGCGTGCATTGACGATCACCGCTTCTTCACTCCTTCTTTACTGGCTCGCTCGCGCGCATGCGGAGCGGCGATCGCAACTTCTGAACTGGCTCGCGGTGATCGTCGTGCTCGCCGCGATCACATCGTTACTGCAGACGTACGGCGTGCGCCTCGACATTTTTGCCACGCAGCGAGCGCCCGGCGGGATGTTAGGCAATCGCAACTTCATCGCGCACGCGGCGGCGTTCGGCTTTCCGCTCGTGTTGCTCGCGGCGATGCGGGCGCGCGTCGCGTTGCTTCCTGCGATCGGCGCGGGACTCGTTTCGGCGACGCTCGTGCTCACGCGTTCGCGCGCCGCGTGGCTCGCGTTCGCGGCGATGGCATTCGCGTTTCTTCTCACCGTGCTGTTGTCGAAGGCACTCCGCACGGATGGACGGACGTGGCGACGGATCTTCGTCGTTGCGCTTTTCTGCATCGGTGGAGTTGCGGCGGCGGTGCTTTTGCCGAACGCGTTGAAATGGCGCAGCGACAATCCGTATCTCGACTCCGCAAAGGATGTTGTGAATTACAAGGAAGGCAGCGGGCGAGGACGTCTCGTGCAATACGAGCGCTCGCTGTTGATGACCGCACGCAACCCGATCCTCGGCGTCGGTCCCGGCAACTGGCCCGTGCGCTATCCCGCAAACGTACCGAACGATGATCCGTCGCTCGACACGTCGATGGACGGCATGACCTTCAATCCGTGGCCGAGCAGCGACTGGATTGCGTTTCTCTCCGAGCGGGGCTTCATCGCGGGCTTGCTCATCATCGTTGTCTTCGCGACGTTCGCCTTGTCGTCGCTGCGTCGCGCGATGAAGGCGATCGAGATCGATGACGCGCTCTTCGCGGCCACGCTCGTCGCACTCGCTGTGGCCGCGAGTGTCGTCGGCACTTTCGATGCGGTGCTCCTGCTCGCGTTTCCCGCATTTGTGATCTGGACCGCGATCGGCGCGTTATGGTCGCCAGCGCAGACCTCGCAGCATTCGCCGCGCGTGTTGCTGCTCATCATCGCGATCGTGCTTTCGCTCGTTGGCGTGCAGCGCAGCGGAGCGCAACTCGTCGCGATGGAATTCTTCGAACGCGGCGAGTCGCTGCAACTCGCGTCGCGCATCGATCCGGGTAACTATCGATTGCAGATGCGGCTCGCGCGCGGCGGCAAACGCGCGCAGCGATGCGAGCACGCGCAGGCCGCGCTTGCGCTTTATCCGACGTCAGGTGCCGCGCGTGCTGCGAGCCGGGGGTGCGGCGAGTGAGATAATCCCGCGCCCGAATGACCGGATTGCAGGAACGACTCGCACTCGCACAACCCGCCGTACTGGCGGACCGGCCGAATGTCGGCCGCACGCTCACGTTTCGCATCGCACCGCGATCGAACGTGAAGAAAGCGCTCGCGAATCTGCGCGAAGCACTGTCGCTCGAATGCGGCGTGATCGGCATCGGTGAGCCGCTCGTGCTCGCGTTAGGGAAGAAGATCGACGGCTTGCGCACCTTCCCGGCGATGTCGGGGCCGGCGTGCAGCGTGCCGTCGACGCAGGAAGCGCTTTGCTTTTTATTGCGCGGTCCCGATCGCGGCATCGTGTTCGATTTCACGCAACAACTGCGCGCGGTGCTCGACGATGCGTTCCTGCTCGTCGATTCGAACGACACGTTCATGTATCACGGCGGCCGCGATCTCACGCGCTTCGAGGACGGCACCGAGAATCCGAAAGGCGACGCGGCGATCGAAGCCGCGATTCGCGAAGATGGCTCGAGCTTTCTTGTCGTGCAGCGCTGGGTTCACGATCTCTCGCGCTTTCGCGGATTCGATGAAGAAGAGCGCGAGCTGCTGATCGGACGTCGCGCGGAATCGAATGAGGAGATCGAGGACGCGCCCGCGTCCGCGCACGTGAAGCGCACGGCGCAGGAGAGTTTCGATCCGCCCGCGTTCATGGTGCGCCGCTCGCTGCCGTGGGCCAACGCGACGATGGAAGGTCTCGAGTTCATCGCGCAGGTCGAATCGCTCGACCGATTCGAAGTGCAGATGCGACGCATGGTCGGCCACGAAGACGGGATCGTCGATGGATTGTTCTCGTTCTCGCGTCCGGTGACGGGTGCGTATTACTGGTGTCCGCCGGTGAAAGATGGGCGCGTGGATTTGAGTGCCCTGATTTAGGGCGTTTACAATCTCGCCTGACGTGCGCTCCCGCAACTTCCTCCTGATTCTCTGCCTCATCGCGGTCTTCGCGGTGATGCCAGTGATCCTGCCGACGCTCACTCTCCTCGGTGAGCCGGTTGCGGCAGCGCGTGCGTACATCGACGCCGACGCGCCTGCGATTCAGCCGCTCGCGCTCGCCGGCGATCTCTCTCTTCGCGGTCCTCCGATCGCGTAGCGCGCTCGTCTTTCTCACGCGCTTCACGCAATCGGAGGATGTGTGTCTTCACTCAGAAAGAAGCTGGGGAAGCTGTTCCTGTTCGCGTTTCTCGAAGTCGGTGCGCTTGCGGGCGTGCCGATCACGCCGGAACAAATCGAAGAGCTGTTGAACCTCATGAACCGCACGAAAGTCGTGCACGTTTTGAAGACGGAGGATGGAAATGATCCGTAGAATCGTTAGGAGATCCCAATGATCAAGCACACGATTCTCGCGGCCTCGGCGTTTCTTCTGTTCGGAAGCGTCGTCGCCGCGCAGCAGCAGTGGTATCCGGCTCCCGTCTCTCCCGCGACGGAGGCGAAGCCGCCGATGAATCCGCCAGCGACGCCGGGCTATCCCGCGCCGGGAGATCCGCAGCCGTCGTACAACGGCACGCCTGCGCATCAACCGAACGCGACGAAAGACCCTGCGAAGCCGAAAGACGAGAAGCCGTCGACGAAGGATTCGAAGCCCGCATCGCAGGTGCCGCTGATCGATCGTGTCGAAGACGCGAAGAGTCCTGTCGTCGAAACGCTGCGCGGCACGTCGCGCACCACGCCGCTCACGCAGGGACGCTCGTGGCGCATCTACACGCGCGGCGTCGAAGGTGGTGCGGGTGGCCGGCAGTACTGGCTCAAGCGCGAGAAACTCGCGCCGATCAAGCTGCGCACGGAACGCTGGGACGAAGGCGAGATGATCGTCGCGTTGCCGGCGAACAGCATCGAGACCGGTGGGACGTACCGGCTCGAACTGCATCAGGATGGATCGATGCTCGCCGCGCGCACGGTGCAGGTCGTCGCGGCGCTGCCCGATGATTTCGATCAGGATGGCGCCGGACGCGACCGCGATTGCGATGACTTCGATGCGCGTCGTCATCCCGGTGCGAAAGAAGTGTGCGATGCCGCGGGTCTCGATGAAGACTGCGACATCAAAACGGTTCTCGGCGAGAAGGCGTACGTCGATACAGACAACGATGGCTTCGGCGCAGGCGAGGCCGTGATTCTTTGCGACAAAGCGAAGATCGGACATGGATTCGCGCTCGTCGCGGGTGATTGCAATGATCACGACGCGAAGCTGAAGCCGGGCGCGGGTTGCCGCTAGAGAAATAAATCGCGGCGACTTCCGCATTTGCAATCACTTGCCGGCCCGAAGACCGTCTTCGGCCGGACATTCATTCACAATCTGCCAGCTCCTTGAACCCCGCCGAAGGCGAGGTTCCGCTAGGCCAGAAGGAGGTTTCATGAGGACTTACGAAGTCCTGTTTATCCTTTCTCCGCAAGTGCCGGAGGAAGAGGCGACGACCCTGATCAACGACTTCAAGGGCATCGCCGAAAAGAACGGCGCCACGCTCAAGAACGAAGAAGCGTGGGGACGTCGCCGTCTCGCTTACCCCATCCATAAATTTAACGAAGGCATCTATCACCTCTTCGTGCTCGAGAGCGAGTCGTCGCTTTCGGAGCTCGATCGCCGCATGAAGAA
Source organism: Thermoanaerobaculia bacterium (assembly GCA_051953135.1). GTDB lineage: Bacteria > Acidobacteriota > Thermoanaerobaculia > Gp7-AA8 > Gp7-AA8 > QHVT01. The sequence goes on from JBQCJC010000480.1 coordinate 12,559, forward strand.
CGTCGATCGCGTTCTGCGTCACGTCATCGTGCGTACCGATCTCGAGCACAAGCGCGCGGAGAAGCTCGCCAAGCGCAACCCGAAGAAGGAGCGCGTCCGTCCCGCTGCCGCCCCCGTGGCAGTGAATGACGTCGAGAGCGCGATGGCCGCGGGCGCCGACGAAGCGCCGCAGGCGTAAGAAGGAGAGACACACACATGGCTACCACTTCTGCACCGACGAGAAGAGGTCCTGGCGGTCCGGGTGGCCCGGGCGGCGATCGCGGTCCGGGCGGACCGCAGGGCGGCAAGAAGAAGTTCTTCTACCGCCGCAAGCGCGTCTGCAAGTTCTGCGTCGAGAAGATCGAGTACATCGATTTCAAAGACGTGAAGACACTGCAGCAGTTCATCCCGGAGCGCGGCAAGATTCTTCCCCGCCGCATCTCGGGCACGTGCGCGCTGCACCAGCGCAAACTGCAGAACGCGATCAAGCGCGCGCGCATCGCGGCGCTCCTTCCGTTCACCGCGGATTGATCTCACTAGTCACTGAATGATCGACACGTCCCTTCCGCCGCACGCGAGCGTCGACGCTGCACCGGCTGCGCACAATCTGCGCAGAACGGCGGCGTACGCTCTACTCACCGCGAGCATGATCCTGCTCCACGTGACGATGTTCGTGCCGGCGGCGCTGCTCGACTGCGCGCTCCGCAACGGGCGCAGAGCAGCATGGATCGCCGCCGTAGTTGCTCTTCCGATCGTGGTGATCGCGGCACCGGTGATGCTCCGCTTCATGGACCCGCAACGCGCGACCGCGTACATCGTGCAGGTCGCGCTGATGCTCATGCTGCCGGCGCTCGTCGTGATTCCTCACGTGCAGCGCACAGAGTCATTCGGCCGCGTGCTCACGCTGCTGATGATTCTCGCGGCGATCGGGTTCGGCATCACGGAGCTCGGCACGCGCGCAATCGCCGGTTACTCGCCGTTTGCGCTCGAAGTCGCAGACATGCGCGTCGCCGCGGATCTCGCGGTGAAGCAGTATCAGTCCGCGAATATGCCGCCCGAGTTCATCGACATCGCGCGCCGTGCTTACGGTTACGCGGCGTCGAACCTCGTGCCGTCGCTGCTGGTGGTGAACGCCGGCACCGCGTTTCTTCTGAGCCTCCTGATGGTCGGCAGATTGTCAGCGTGGCGCAAACGTTACGAGGGCGCGACGGAGGCGATCTATCGATTCCGCGAGCTCGTGGTCCCCGAGTGGATGTTGTTCGCGTTCGTCGTTGGCGGTCTCGCACCGCTCACGACCGGACTCGCACATCAAATCGTGGCCAACGTGCTCGCCGTTGCGGTGTTCCTGTTTCTGGCGCAGGGGTTCGCGCTCTTCCGCTTCATGCTCGCTGCCATGGGCATCGGGTTTTTAGGAGCGATGATCGCGTCGGTGCTCGTGATCTTTTCCGGCATCGGCATGTTCCTTCTCGCCATCGCGGGACTGTTCGATCCATTTTTCGATTTCCGACATTTCAAGAAGCGAAAGGACGACTCTCATGAAAGTCATTCTGACTGAGGAGATCCGCGGCCTCGGCACGCGCGGCGACGTCGTGACCGTCAAAGACGGTTACGCGCGCAACTACCTCATCCCGAAAAACATGGCTCAGGAAGCCAGCGCTGGCAACCTGAAAGCCATCGAGCATCAGCGCCGCAAGTGGGCGCTGCTCGCACAGCAGGAAAAAGACGCCGCGCAGAAAGCGGCCGATCGCGTCAAGGGCGTGAAGCTGCAGATCGAGAAGCGTGTGGGCGAGCATGGACATCTGTTCGGCTCGGTCACGACGAACGAGATCGCGGACGCGCTGGCGGCGAAGGGCATCGACGTGGACAAGCGCCGCATCGAGCTCGCCTCGCCGATCAAGAACGTCGGCGTGCATGACGTCGAAGTGCGTCTGCATCGCGACGTCACGGCCACGATTCAGGTCGAGGTCGTCGCGCAGGGCGTCGAGCGTCTCGAAGAGGCGCCTGCCGCCGAGGCACCCGCCGCGGACGCGGAGTAAGACACTACAATGCAAGGGCCGGCACCGCCGGCCCTTTTGCTTTATGGCTGATTTCGTCGACGCTCCGCCTGCCGGCGCCGAAGGCTGGCGCGATGTCTGGACCACCGACCGCCGCTACGCGCCGCGGCCGTCGAAGCATGAATGGCTGCTGCGCATCCTGCGCCGCATTTTCCGCCGCGCGGTCGAGCCCGATCAGGAACGACAGAACAATTACAACGTCGTCCTGCTGGATTTGCTGAACGACGTTCGTGCGGAAGTCACGAATGCCCGACGCGATCTGCTCGCGCATTCCGAGGCGTTGCAGCAGGATCTCGCGGGTGCGATTTCGCGCGAGTCGCTCAAGCTCAATGAGCTCGTGCTGATCGCCGCGAAGCGCAATGACGCATTGATCGCGGCGCTCGATCAGAAGATCGAGACCGTATCCGTTCGCGTTCGCGACGCGTTCAATGCGCCGGTGGCTTCGCCGGATGTTTTGTATCGGCGTCTCGAAGATTCACTGCGCGGATCGGAATCGCATGTACGTGAGGATGTCGCGCACTACGTGACGCTCGCGAAGTCGTCCGCGCCGGTGCTGGACGTTGGTTGCGGACGCGGAGAGTTCCTCGCGGCATGCGCGGCCGCCGGTGTTGCGGCGAGTGGCGTCGATACGAACGAACGCTCCGTTGCGGATCTCGTCGCGCGCGGCTTCTCGGTTTCGCTTGCTGGTGTTCCCGAATGCTTCGCGTCGCTCGCCGATGGCTCGCTTGGCTCCGTGCTCGCGATGCACGTCGTCGAGCATCTGCCGGTCGATGCGCTGTTCGCGCTGTTCCGCGAATCCTCGCGCGTGTTGCGCCGCGGCGGATTGCTGATGATCGAAACGCCGAACGCGGAATCGCTGCTCATCGCCGCCACCGATTTCTGGCGCGATCCGACGCATATCGCTCCACGCCATCCCGCCGCACTAACGGTGCTCGCGCGCGAGCACGGATTCGAAGTGGCGGAAGTGCGTGCAGTGCATGAATTGCCCGAAGGCACGCGCCTGACCATCCTGCCAACCGACGCGCCGGAACTGCAACGCGTGATTCACGCGATCAACGATCGCCTGTTCGCGCCGCAGGACCTGCGGCTGGTGTTGCGAAAGGCGTAGTTACCAGTAGGCGCGAAGCGGCTTTGCGTCTTGCGCTGCTTGCTTGATGCGCGCGAGCTGGCTTTCGGTGCAGGGATAGCCGAAGGACTCGTCGAACGCGCAGTCGGGAGATTCGTCGGTCAGCGAGACGTTCGTCGACGTTGCGGCGTCTTCATTGACGTCGTAGAGCAACTCGAAGGCGAGCGCGATATAGATCTCGTTCCCTGCTTTAGTCCCGAACAACGTGCCGCGCATGCGCTCGATCGCCTCGAGCAGCGATGGGGTCATGCTGCTGCGAACGTTGTGTACGCGGTCGCGACGCAGCACGGAGTTCTCGCGATCTTCCTCGCTAGACTCCCACTCGCCGCCGTTGCTTTCAATCTTCAATGTGATCTTCGCTTGCCGTGCACTCTCCTGTTCGTGCATCAGCTTTCGTAGTTCGCTCCAAGTTTTTGCTCCGAGCTCGCTGCGATACGAACGCTGTACGTAGGTTTCGTTTCTCACGTCACTGAGCCGATGAAAGACGAACTGCTTTTCAAACGAGATCACGCCACGAAAAATGAGGTCGATGAATGCGTCATCGCGCACGAGGATGATCGTCTCGGCTTCCTTTTCCGCGAATCGATGGATGCTCGTGACGGTGTAGAGCACCGTGCCGTCTTTCGTGCGGACCTGCTGGTGCCGGCGCATCTCGGGCGGCAATCGCAACGGTTCCAGCGCGAGTGCTGATGACGCGAGCAACGCGATCGCAAGCCCGAAGGCGATACGGGTGGAATGCATATGTATCCATACGGACGGAAGCGGGAGGGTTCTGTGCGCCGCGGTCACTCCTGCGTGAAGGAGGACGACATGCATCCTGGCAGTTCACGTGTCGTGCAGTGGAGAGAGCGTGAAGCGCAGATGATCGAGATTTCGAGTCTCGGAGTCCGCGATGGGCACCCGCCGTTCCAATGCGAGCTTTCGTCCGCGCTGGTGTATTCGGGTCACGGCCTGACGAATCGTGAGGGTTTGTGGACCTTGTACCTGCCCGCCATTTCGTGCCTCAAACCTGCGCCCGGCGGAGATCGTGCTGCATCGATCGTCGCGATGCCGACCACGTTTGGTTCCGCGGAGCGCATCCCGCGCCCGTATGTTCTGGTCGCGCGTGTCGAGGGCGCGCAGATCGCGATTTGGAGTTTCGATCTCGATGGTCAGCACGCGCCAGCGGTCGAGTTCTCGTGGCACTGCGTCATCGAAGGTTCGTTCATTCACTAACCCTCGTACGGGTGCACGTCGATCACGCGTTGTGGTGGGGGAGGCGGGACGCGGTGCGGGAGGAGCGCGCCTAACGCGAGGCCGGCGACGAGGCCGCCGATGTGCGCGTAGTTGTCGATGCGCGCGAACTGCATGCCGATGGCGATGTTCGCGAGGATCCAGAACACGCATTGCGCGACGAGGCCGCGCGCGGCGCGTTCGTGGCGCCAGCGCGGCGAGCGCAGGATCGAGAACACGAATGCGCCCATGATTCCGAAGATCGCACCGCTCGCGCCGACGGAAACGACGCCCATGCGCATCGCGGTGGTCAGCGAGGCAACGATGCCGCACGCGAAGTAGATGAAGAGCAGGCGCCGCGTGCCGAACATGATCTCGTACAGCGTTCCGAGCTGGAACAACGAGAAGAGATTCACGAGCAGATGCAGGACGGTGCCGCCGATCGTACCGTCGCCGTGAAGAAACATCGCGCTGACGAGTCGCCAGTAGTCGTGCTGGACGAAGATGTAGTAGTGCCCGACGGCGCCGAGGTCCGCGAGGATCGCGGGATCCTGCCAGGCGCCGCTCAGAACTTCGATCGCGAATCCAATCAGGATTGCGATCGTCAACATCATCGTGCCGGGAGTGCGCTTCGTTGGTCGCGCGATCATCGGCCTCGTTCCAGGATCGCGGAAACGCGTCGCATCGTCAGGTGAGCAAATCGAGGGAACACTTCTTTCAATCGCATGAACATCGCAGCAAACAGCGGAAGGATGCGGCGGTATCGACCGTCTTCCGCGGCGTTGCACACCGCGCGTGCAACCGTCTCGGACGATAACGCGCGCATCAGCTTCTCCGCGCCGGGCATTTTGTTTCGCTCCGCGCGAACGAAGAACTCGCTTTTCGTCGTCGCCGGGCAGACCAGTGCAACGCGCACGCCGCGCGGGAGCACTTCATCACGCAACGCTTCCGTAAATCCGACCAGCGCGAATTTCGTCGCGCAATAGCCGCCCATTCGCGCGTAGCCCATGATTCCGCAGATCGACGAGACGTTGACGATCGTTCCCGCGCCGCGCGCGAGCATCTGCGGCAACACGGCCTGCGTCATGTGCACCGCGCCGAAGAAGTTCGTGTCCATCATCTCGCGCAAATCATCGAGCGCCGCGTCCGCGATTGAGTCGAGCACCGCGAATCCGGCGTTGTTCACGAGCACATCGACGACGCCCGCGTGTGCGATCAATTTCGCGCAGTCGTCGGGCTTCGTGACGTCGCATTCGAACGCCGTGGCGTGGACGCCGAGGGCGCGACACTCGTCGGCGACGCGCTCGAGCTGAGCCATACGGCGTGCGCCAAGAACGACATGCGCGCCTCGCCTCGCCATCTCGATGGCCGTTGCGCGTCCGATTCCACTCGACGCACCGGTGATAACCACTGTCTTTCCGCGAATTTCCATGGTGTCGGCGCGGAGTTTATCGGCAGCGATCTCGCATTTGACAGTCCAAAAGAGCGGCACCTATACTCCGGCCGAAGTCCGTCCTTCGACTCGTTCGAGTCATCACGTGAGTTACACGCCGCCGATCAGGGGAGGTTTCCATGTCATTCGAGGAAGTAAAAAAAGTCTGGATGAACGGGCGGCTCGTCGACTTTGCCGACGCAAAGATCCACGTGTTCACGCACGCCATTCACTACGGATCCGGCCTCTTCGAGGGAGTTCGCTGCTACAACACGAAGCAGGGCCCGGCAATCTTCCGCTTGAATGAGCACACGCGTCGTCTGTTCGACAGCGCCAAGATCTATCGCATGGAGCTCCCGTATTCGTTCGAGGAAGTGAATCGCGCGTGCATCGACGTGATTCGGGCGAACGACTTCGATGACTGCTACCTGCGCCCTCTCGTCTATCGCGGGTATCACTCCCTCGGTGTCTTCCCCGGCGCCTGCCCGGTCGACTTCGTCGTCGGAGCATGGCGATGGGGCAAGTACCTCGGACCGGAAGCGCTCGAAAACGGCGTCGACGTCCGCGTCTCGTCGTGGAATCGCATGGCGCCGAACACGTTCCCCGCGCTCGCGAAAGCCACCGGCAACTACATGAACTCCATCCTGATCCGTCAGGAAGCGGCGATGGATGGATACTCCGAGGGCATCGCGCTCGACGTGAATGGCTACGTGAGCGAAGGTTCCGGCGAGAACATCTTCATCGTTCGCGACGGCAAGATCTTCACGCCGCCCCTCGGCTCCTCGATCCTCGGCGGCATTACCCGCGCGAGCATCATCACGATTGCTCGCCAGTTCGGCTACGAGGTCGTCGAATCGCTCATTCCTCGCGAAATGCTCTACATCGCCGACGAAGTCTTCTTCACCGGCACCGCCGCGGAAGTCACGCCGATCCGCTCCATCGATCGCATCTCGATCGGCAGCGGCAAGCGCGGCCCGATCACCGAACGCATCCAGAAAGAGTTCTTCGCCTACATCGCCGGCGAAGTTCCGGATCGCTACAACTGGCTCACGCCGGTGTACACGGAAGCGGAGCTCGAGGCGCGGAAGCCGGCGCTCGCTGCTACTTAGTCGCGCGATCATCATCGAATCCAATGCGAAGGCGGGCCACAAGCCCGCCTTCATTCTTTTTGGAGCATGCCTCGCGTAGCCATCGATGTGTAGCGATACTCGCCGACGATCAAGTGGTCAACGAGCTCGATGTCACATGTGCCGAGCGAGAACTTCAGTTTCTTCGTGAAGCGAATGTCTTCCTCGGATGGCGACGGATCGCCGGATGGATGGTTGTGATAGATCACGACGGCGGACGCGAAGTGATCGACGAGTGCGTGACGAATGATGTCGCGCGTCGAGACCAGAGCGTTGTTGATCGTGCCGATGTAGATCTCGCGCTGCGTGATGATCGCGTGTCGTGAATCGAGGAACGCGGCGCCGAGACGCTCCTGCGCGTGATGGCCGATATCGCGAATGAGTTGCGGACCGAGAATCGAGTGATCGTAGACTTCGCGCGGCGGAACCTCGACGATCTCTTTCGCGCGACGCCCAAGCTCGAACGCGGCGAGCACGCGCGCGGCTTTCGCGGGACCGATGCCGGAGACTTCCTGCAGGTATTGATGGTCGCGTTTCTGAATGCCGCTGATGCCTTCATCGAGCAGCGTGCGTGCGAGTTGGATCGCATTCATCCCGGGAACTCCGGAGCCGAGAAGGATGGCGATGAGCTCCGAGTTCGAAAGCGTTTGCGCGCCGTGGCGCAGCAGACGCTCGCGCGGGCGATCATCGATGGGCAGATCACAAATCACATCGGTCATGTACGGGCCTCCTCGATCGCAGAGATGATGCGCGGCGTTGCTTCCGCGGCTCGCATTTGAATGGAGTAGCGAACGTGCTCCGCAACCTCGCTCGCTTCGGGATTGATCTCGATCGTGATGCCTTGCGCGAGCGGCGCGAGTCCCGCGGCGGGATAGACGACGCCCGACGTGCCGATGATCAACACGATGTCGGCATCACGAACGACAGTCGCGGCTTTCGCGAGATCTTCATTCGACAGCGATTCGCCGAACCACACGACATCGGGCCGCAGAAGCGCGCCACACGCGCAATGCGGCGGAATCTCGTCGAAGGGCTGCTCGCGCATCGTCCGCGTGCCTTCGCGCGTGCAGCGCACGCGAAAGATGTTTCCGTGCAGTTCGATGATGTTGCGAGAGCCGGCGCGCGCATGCAGGCCGTCGACGTTCTGCGTGATCACCGCGGCATCGCTGAGACGCGCAATCGCTTCGTGCGCGGCGTTTGGATGCGCATCGCGAATGAGGCCGCGACGCCATTCGTACCACTCCCACACGAGAGCGGGATCGCGGCGAAACGCTTCAGGCGTCGCGAGTTGTTGCGGATGAAAGTTGCGCCACAAACCGCCGGCGCCGCGAAAGGTGGGGATGCCGCTATCGGCGGAAACGCCGGCACCGGTGAGGACGGCAACGGTGCGCGGCGCTCGGTCGTGAATCGCTGCAATCGCGTCTTCGATACTGCTCATGGCGAGCAGCGTACAAGGCGCGTGTCAAGCGAACCGAGGAAAACTACCTGGTGAAGAAAAAGTCGCTTCCGAGGGTCGCCAGTTTTGTGCAGTCGCGATACAGGAAGGAGAGACGCCGAAGCGTCTCAACCCTTCGGAACCATTGCATCGTTGATCTGAATGAACGCGTCCTTGCGCAGCGTATCGATGTACGCCTTGTAATCGCGCTGGAACGTCTCTTCACTCATATCGCGGCGCAAACGATCTTTGACGGTATCGAACGACGGCACCTCGGACGGCAGGCGCTGCTCGACCTTCATGATGTGCCACGCCGATTTCGTTTCGATCGGGCCGACGACGGCGCCATTCGCGGCGCTGAACACGGCTGAATCGATTGCGCCGACCAGATCGCCCTTCGCGATCTCACCGAGATCGCCGCCCTGCTCACGCGTGCCGGACTCGGACATCGTCTGCGCAAGGTTCGCGAAATTCACGGTCGGCTTCTTTGCCGCTTCGGCAACCTCAGTCGCCTTCTGACGCGCCGCTTCGACCTTCGTCGCATCCTCCGGTTTGAGGATGACGATCTCGCGAAGATGCGCGCGCTCGGGAAGACGATAGCGTTCCTTCTCGCGGTTGTACCGCTCGCGCAGCTCCGTATCGTTCAGCTCTTCGCGGCTGCGAAGCTCGCGGCCGAAGACCTTCTGACTGATGATTGTGTCGCGGAGGCGGGCTTCCATGTCCGCGCGGCTGAGCCCGGACTGTTTGAGCGACGCTTCGAACTGCTCGTCGGTCGTGAGGCCGTACTGCTGTTTGAGGCGGCCGACCGCGTCCTTGATCTCCCCGTCGGTGACGGTGACGCCGAGGCGGTCCGCGCGGTCTTTGATGAGCAACTCGCTGATGAGGTCCTGCACGAGATTCGTTTTCGCTTCAGCTTTGAGCTGGGCGACGTGATCCGCGGGCTGCGTTTGCTCGATCTCGCGATAGATGTCGGCGAGTCGTTTGTCGTACTGGGTGCGCGTGACGATGCGGTCGCCGACGCGAACGACGATGCCTTCGAGAAGCTGCGCGGCCGAGGCGGTGTACGCGGTCAGCGCGAACGCGAGGGCGAAGATTGTCTTTTTCATGCGTGCTCCGGTTGTAGACGTGCCGTCAGTGCAACAAGTTCCGGCACGGATTATTCGTCTTCGGCCTTTCGCAGCGAGCCGGAATAGGCGAATGGGATTCGCCGCGTCAGAACCGCGACGTTCATCTCGCGCTTGCTTCGGGTCGTGAGCTGCTGGAGCCGGTTGCGCACGCCTTCTTCCCGCAAGCGTCCGCGGATCAGCGGGGCGGCTGCGTCGACGCTCAGCGTTCCGGCGGGACGGCGCTCGTCGACGCGAAAGATGTGGAAGCTCGAGTCCGTGCGGATGACCTCGCTGACTGGTCCCGGCTGCCGATTGAAGATGACGTTCTCGAAGAGGTTCGGCAACTCGCCACGACTGACGAATCCGATCTCGCCGCCACGTTTTGCATTCGGTGCGCGCGAGAACTCCGCCGAGAGATTCTCGAACGGGGCGCCGCTCTGCAGTTTCTTGCGGATGTCGTTCGCGACGGTCTCATCGTTCACCAGGATCTGTCGCACGCGCACTTCTTCGCTGCTGCGGAACTCGCTCTGGTGTTGCTGGTAATACGTGCGAATCTCGGCGTCGCTCGGCTCGGGGATTTCGGCCGTGAGGTTCGCGATCAATTTCTCGCGCCGCATCTCATCGCGTTTCTCGACGACGGTTACGCCCGCTTCGGTGCGCACCGCGGAAACGATTTGCTCCGCGGGGATCTCGACGCCATGCGACGCAGCGTATTCGGAGACGATGATTTCTTCGACGAACTGATCGAGCAGCGCGCTCGCGACCTCAGGCGTGAGTTGCGCGAGGTCGGTGCCGGCATTGCGATCGAGGTAGCGCTTGAAGTCGGCCAGCGTCAGCATGCGCTCGTTCACGCGCGCGATCACATCGGGCGGAATGGACGGCTTCTTCGTGCAGGCCGAGGGCAGCAGAAAGAGTGTGAGCAGCGAGATCAGGACACGGCGGGCGCGCACGGGCGCGCGAGTTTAACATTTCGTTTGTATGGAGGATCGGAAATCCCTCGTTTCCGATCCTCCACAATGCCTTACTGCATCTGAATCATGTGCAGACGCGGCGCGGTGGACGTCGAGGCTCGCGTCATGGTCACTTCGAAGTAGTAGGCGTTCGAATTGAAATTCAGCGATTCCGCGAAGTCACTGCACGGCGTACAAAAATGCCCCTCGGCCGTGCTGTCGCCGGTTTCGCAGACCGTGACCGCGCCGGTGGGAATGCACTGTGACGCGCGCACGAGCTTCACGTTGATGCCCGGTCCCCAGCCGCCGACTTCGAAGCCCGTCCAGCCGGGATCGCTGCCGCCCTCGTATGTAAGCGGATAGCGCGCGGTGATGGTACCGGTCTGTCCGGTCTTGAATTCGAGCTCGTAGGTATTGAAGGCGTAGAGGCTGGTGGAGTCGTCGTCAATGATTCCGGTCGAGCCGACGCGTTTCCAGGTCTGAGCGAACAGCGGAACCGCTGCAAACAGTGCGAACAGAAAAGCGATGCGCATTGTGTTTTTCATGCGAGGCAATGTAGGCAGCGATGCTTCGTGCGGCTAGGGACATTCTGTGATGCTTATTCGAGCCACAAGTGATGCACTTGTGGATTCGTCGACGTCGTAGCGCGCGTGAGCGTCACCTCGGCGTAATACGAGTAATTCCAGAAATCCCATGTGTGCGAGATATTCAGTGGATCGCAACTGTCGTTATCCGTTCCCGTGAACGTCTCCGACGCGATCGTGTTTTCATAACGCAGACAACGCGGAATCTGCACGACGCGAACACTGACGCCAGGGCCCGCATACGCAACTGCGACGCGCGTCCACATCGGATCCTGTGAAATCGGACTGTAAATCGGATAACGCGCGACGATCGTGCCGGTCTGACCGCTCTTGAATTTCAGCGACGCGCCGCTCATCTCATAAAGGCTGGCCGCGGATTCGTCCACAATGCCGACGGATCCTGGAACTCCCCACAATTGCGCCGATGCCGGTACCGCGGAGACAAAGAACAATGCGAATGCAATCAGCAGTAATGATTTCTTCATTGTGAGCTCCTTAGTATTGCAACTGTGCCTGCAGGAACTGCGGATTGGTGGAGGTCGTAGCGCGCGTGAGCGTCACTTCGAGGAAATACGACTGTCCGTATGTGTCCCAGTAGACATTGGAGACGTCGATGTTTTCGCAGGCGCTCGACGCATTGGTGGTCGATGGTCCCCAGGACACAAGTTCTTCGGTTCCGCCGCCACACGACACAGCCTTGACGAGCTTCACACTGACGCCAGGGCCGCCGTAAGAGAAAACGAGCGTCTGCCAAACCTCGACGTCGAGCGAGGAGCCGGGAATCGGATAACGCGCCACGATGGTGCCGGTCTGTCCGCTCTTGAATCGCAGCGTCGCATTGTCGACTTCATAGAGACCGGCCGAGGCTTCGTCAATGAAGCCGGTAGAGCCCGCTGTGCCCCAGTTGTCGGCCAATGCGGGAAATGCAGTGAGTGCGAACAGAGCTAGCGCCACGAGCGCAAGATGTCTCTTCAATGGAATCTCTCCTTGTGCGATTTCGATCGGCCAATCGTGTGTGCGTACGTTAGGCGGGATCGAAGGAGAGCGCTAGGGACATTCGGTGATCAGGCAGCGATGGCTTGTAAGACGTGCTCGATGGTCTCAATCACGTCCGCGCCATGCTCGCGCATCGGGAACGACAACACGCCGTTAGGCGAGAATTTCGCCTGCGGGTTTTCGCCGAGGAATTGCAGGAGTTTGTTGGGATCGACTTTCGCGTGCTGCGTGAGCTTCATGACGCCCTTGCCACCTTCGCGCACGACCGACAGCACGCCGAGCTGTTTCGCCAGCCATTTGACCTGCACGAAGCGCAACAGCGCCTCGACGTTTTGCGGAAGCGCGCCGAAACGATCGCGCATTTCGTTGCGAATGTCGTTGAGACGCTCGATCGACGAAGCCGACGCGATCTTCTTGTAGAAGGTCATGCGCAGGTTCTCTTCGCCGATGTAATTCTTGGGGATGTAGATGTCGACGCCGAGGTTCATCGACGTCTCGACCTCTTCCTCAATCTTCTCGCCCTTCATCTCGCGGATGCTTTCCTCGAGGAGCTTCGTGTACATCTCGAAGCCGACCGCGGCGATCTGTCCTGACTGCTCGCCGCCGAGGATGTTGCCGGCGCCGCGAATCTCGAGATCGCGCGCGGCAATGCGGAATCCGGCGCCGAGATCCGAGAACTCCTGAATCGCCGCGAGGCGTTTGCGCGCGTCGCCGCTGAGTACGCGATCCGAGGGAACGAGGAGATAGCAGAACGCGAGACGATCGCTGCGTCCGACGCGGCCGCGCAGCTGATAGAGCTGCGAGAGACCGAATCGTTCGGCATGATTAATGAGAATGGTATTGCATGCTGGAATATCGATACCGTTTTCGATGATCGTCGTGGCCAGCAGCACGTCGTACTCGCGATTGATGAACGCGAGCATCGCGCGCTCGAGCTCGCGCTCGTCCATCTGTCCGTGACCGACGATCACCTTGATGCCGGGCACGAGGTTCTCGAGAAACTCCTTCATCGCGTAGATCGATTCGACGCGGTTGTGGACGAAGAACACCTGGCCGCCGCGGCCGATCTCGAACTCGATCGCCTCGCGCATGAAGTCGTCATTGAACGGCACCACCGCGGTCTGAATCGCCAGTCGATCTTTCGGCGGCGTCTCGATCACCGAGATGTCGCGAATGCCGACGAGCGACATGTGCAGCGTGCGTGGAATCGGCGTCGCGGACATCGCGAGCACGTCGACGGATTTCTTGATCGACTTGAGACGCTCTTTCTGTGCGACGCCGAAGCGCTGCTCTTCGTCGATGATCACGAGCCCGAGGTCTTTCCACGCGACGTCCTTCGACAACAGTCGATGCGTGCCGATGACCACGTCGATCTCGCCGGTCTCGACCTTCTTCAAAATCTCTTTCAGCTCTTTCGCGGTGTAGTAGCGCGTGAGCAATTCGATCGTCACGGGGAACGATGCGAAGCGCCGCATGAATGTTCGATAGTGCTGATACGTGAGCACGGTCGTCGGCGCGAGCACCGCGACCTGCTTGCCATCCATCACCGCTTTGAACGCCGCGCGCATCGCAACCTCGGTCTTGCCGTAGCCGACGTCGCCGCACAGCAGCCGATCCATCGGCTTGCGCGATTCCATGTCGCTCTTCACATCTTCAATCGCGCCGAGCTGATCCTCGGTCTCGTCGAACTCGAAGGCATCTTCGAAATCGAACTGCCACGGCGAGTCCTTGCCGAACGCGTGGCCATGCACCATGCGCCGCGTGGCGTAGAGCTTGAGCAGCTCGTCCGCCATGTCGCGCATCGCCTTCTTGACCGATGCTTTCTTGCGACCCCACGTCGTGCCGCCGAGTTTGTCGAGGTGCGGCTGCGCCTCCTCACCAGCGGTGTAGCGCTGAATGAGATTGAGGTTCTCCATCGGCATCAGCAGCTTGCCGCCGCCGGAGTACTCGATCTCCATCACTTCGCGTTCGGTGTCGCCGAACGGAATGCGCTGCAATCCGACGAAGCGTCCGACGCCGTGATCGACATGCACGATGTAATCGCCGGCTTTGAGATCGCGCAGATCGGAGACGAAGGCTTCTGATTTGCGTTTGCGTCCGCCGATGCGCGTCGACGTCGGCGGCTCGAACAGATCCCATTCCGAGTACGCCGCGATGCCGAGCTCTTCGAACACGAAGCCGCGCGCGAGATTGCCGGGCGTGATCGCCAGCTCGCTGCCGATTTGATTCTCGGCGAACGGTACGTCGAACTCCTTGAACAGGCGCTCAATCTTTTCGCGACCACCTTTCGTCGCGGTGAAAAAAATCTGCTGCAGCTCGCTGCGCTGCACGTCCGCGGGAAAGTCGGAGAGGCGATTGTTGTAGCGCTCCGTCGTATGCGTGTGCACGCGAAACTCGGACGTCGGCGAACCGGCGATGTGCACTTCGCTGAACGTCATTCGCGCGGTGGCGAGAAACGCAAGCACATCCGGCCCCGCGGCGACAAGTTTCTCCGGCGCGTAGACGGCGCGGCCTTTCTCCGCCGCGAGCTCGTATTCGTTGCGCAGGAGGGATTCGTACTTCGCGATCGTGGTTGTGATCTGGTCTGGCTCGATGAGGATGAGATCGAAGTCGCGAATGTAATCCGCGAACGTTGCGCTCTCCACGACGACCGGCACGTAGTGCTCGATGCCCGCGAATGCTCCGCTTTCCTGCAGCTTTTCGATCTTGTCCGCGACGTCGCGCCGGAAATGCGGATCCATGAAATCGAGCGACATGCGGCGCGCGAGTTTCTGTCGTGTTTCTTTCGCGAGCGGAAACTGCGTCATCGGATAAATCGTGATCGGTCCGGACGGATCCTCGGAGCGCTGCGTTTCGACATCGAACCAGCGCAGCGAATCGATCTGATCGCCGAACAACTCGATGCGCACCGGCCGCGGTGTGTTCGGCGGAAAGAGATCGAGGATGCCGCCGCGAAATGCGAACTCACCGGCTTCGCCGACAAGATCGGTGCGCACGAATCCGTTCTCGACGAGTTGCTCGAGCAGCGAGCGCATGTCGAGCTCGTCGCCTTCCGCGAGTCGCACGATGCGCGCGCGAAAGTCCTCGGCGCGCGGCAAGCGTTGAAACAACGCTCGCGCGGGAACGACGAGCACGTCCGCGGCTTCATCGATGAGCATGCCGAGGGCGCGGATTTCTTCGCGAACGACGCCGAGGGATGGAGCGACGTCCTGATACGGCGAGAGCGATGGTGCGGGATAGATCGACACGCACTGCTGCTCGCGATTGAACAGTCGCAGCGCGCTTTCGAAATCCGCGACCGCGGCATCGCCGGGAGTGACGATCGCAACGCGACGCCGTGAATGATCCTGCAGCGCCGCGAGCAGCAGCGCGCGAGCTTCGACCGTCGCGCCGGTGACGTCGAAGCGCTGCTCGTCATCGGTGAGCTTGCGAAAGAAGGAAGCGCGAGAGACGCGCGCGCGAAGATCTGCGATCAGGGAATCGTGGCGATCCATCAAGGCGGGGGAAGTTTAGTG
>JBQCJC010000481.1:0-15507 GCA_051953135.1 Thermoanaerobaculia bacterium
GCAAGGGAGGCAGCCGCCTAAAGTGTGATCGGTAATTGGGGTGAAGTCGTAACAAGGTAGCTGTAGGAGAACCTGCGGCTGGATCACCTCCTTTCTAAGGAGCATCTCCGCTCTCGATCAAAAGAGAGTCGCGATTGATTGCCCTAGGTCGAAAGGAATCCGCAAAGCAGCAATGCTTCGCAAGCGTCGACTTTCGCTGTCTTTCCTGTTCAGTTTTCAACGAATCGTCCTCGTGACGTTCTCTGATAATCAAACGCTGCGGCAAGGTAGCTGTTGTTCGCGACCAGCCGATCGACACGAATAGCGAGCGGGCCTATAGCTCAGTTGGTTAGAGCGCACGCCTGATAAGCGTGAGGTCGGTAGTTCGAATCTACCTAGGCCCACCATTCCCCGCGATTTGAGCATGGTGAATTGAGAATTATCCCAACGGCAGTTCTCAACTCTCAATCCTCAAATCCTCCGGGATCTCCGGGGCTGTAGCTCAGCTGGGAGAGCATCTGCTTTGCAAGCAGAGGGTCGTCGGTTCGATCCCGATCAGCTCCACCATTCACTCTTCGCGCTACGGCCGAGAGTCACCGCAGCGAGAGAAGCGAAACGAAGCGAGCCTGTGCACGCGGCGTCGAGCAGCTCAACGGTGAGCACAATCACGATTGCGTTCAGCGTTGGTCTTCGCGACCAGAGTTTCTTTGACAATTGAATACGGGTTGTAGAAAAGAGATGCAAGTTAAATGAGATGAAGTTAGGTCTCGTCTAGCTGCAGATCGCATGAGATCAAGGCACTTTATGGTCAAGTTACTAAGGGTTGACGGTGGATGCCTTGGCACAGAGAGGCGAAGAAGGACGTGGCAAGCAGCGATATGCGTCGGGGAGCGGCAAGCACGCATCGATCCGGCGATTTCCGAATGGGGCAACCCCACTGGAGTCATGTTCAGTGATCTCCATCTGAATACATAGGGTGGAAGAGGCGAACCGAGGGAAGTGAACCATCTCAGTACCTCGAGGAAGAGAAATCAAGTAGAGATTCCGTCAGTAGCGGCGAGCGAACGCGGAAGAGCCCAAACCGTTAGCCTTCGGGTTAGCGGGGTTGTGGGGCCGGTTCAAATGGAGTGACAAACCGTTTGTTTAGTCGAAGAGTCTGGAACGGCTCACCAGAGAAGGTGACAGTCCTGTAGGCGAAAGACAAACGGCTCCGAGCCGGTACCCGAGTACCACGGGACACGTGGAACCCTGTGGGAATCTGGGGGGACCATCCTCCAAGGCTAAATACTCCTCTGTGACCGATAGCGCACTAGTACCGTGAGGGAAAGGTGAAAAGAACCCCTGTTAGGGGAGTGAAATAGTACCTGAAACCGTCAATCTACAAGCAGTGGAAGCACTATGCCTCGTAAGGGGAATGTGCGACCGCGTGCCTTTTGCATAATGAGCCGGCTAGTTACTCTCAGGGGCAAGGTGAAGCATTTTGCACAGCCGTAGCGAAAGCGAGTCTGATAAGGGCGTCGTAGTCGCTGGGAGTACACGCGAAGCGGGATGATCTAGGCATGGCCAGGATGAAACCTGGGTAACACCAGGTGGAGGTCCGAACCAGTGTTGGTTGAAAACAGCTTGGATGAGCTGTGCCTAGGGGTGAAAGGCCAATCAAATTCCGTTATAGCTCGTTCTCTCCGAAATATCTTTAGGGATAGCGTCGCGGTGACCATGATGGTGGTAGAGCGCTGGATGGACTAGGGGCCTTACCGGGTTACTGAATCCAACCAAACTTCGAATGCCATCAATGCAATACGCGGCAGTCAGACGGCGGGGGATAAGCTTCGTCGTCGAGAGGGGAACAACCCAGACCGCCAGCTAAGGTCCCCAAATTCACGCTAAGTGGAAAAGGATGTGGAGACGCACAGACAGCCAGGAGGTTGGCTTAGAAGCAGCCATCCTTTAAAGAAAGCGTAATAGCTCACTGGTCAAGTGGCTCCGTGCCGACAATGTAACGGGGCTCAAGCGTGATACCGAAGCTGCGGATCAACGGGATCTTTGGATTCTGTTGGTGGTAGGAGAGCATTCTGAACTGGAGTGAAGTCAGATCGAAAGGACTGGTGGACCGTTCAGAAGAGACTCTGCCGGCACAAGTAGCGATAAAGTGTGTGAGAATCACACTCGCCGTAAGTCTAAGGTTTCCTGAGGAAGGTTCGTCCGCTCAGGGTTAGTCGGTCCCTAAGGCGAGGCCGAAAGGCGTAGTCGATGGGAAACAGGTCAATATTCCTGTACCGGACCGTGCTGCGATGGGGTGACGCAGGAGGATAGGTGGGCCCACGAATGGAAGTGTGGGTTGAAGCTGGTAGGATGACTGGACAGGCAAATCCGTCTGGTTAGATCCGAGAAGCGAGTACGAGGCCTCTATTGGCCGAAGTCACTAATTCCAGGCTGCCAAGAAAAACCTCTAAGCTTCAGGCACGGGACGACCGTACCGCAAACCGACACAGGTAGACGGGAAGAGAATTCCAAGGCGCGTGAGTGATCCCTCGTGAAGGAACTCGGCAAATTAGCACCGTAACTTCGGAAGAAGGTGTGCTGACTGTCGTTAGCTTCCTCGCGAAGTGAAGCGACGGTTAGTCGCAGTGAAATGCCCCAAGCGACTGTTTATCAAAAACACAGGGCTCTGCAAAGTCGAAAACGACGTATAGGGTCTGACTCCTGCCCGGTGCCGGAAGGTTAAGGGGAGTGGTTAGCCGCAAGGCGAAGCTACGAACCGAAGCCCCGGTAAACGGCGGCCGTAACTATAACGGTCCTAAGGTAGCGAAATTCCTTGTCGGGTAAGTTCCGACCTGCACGAATGGAGTAACGATTTGGGGACTGTCTCCACGAGGGGCTCAGCGAATCTGTAGCGCTGGTGAAGATGCCAGCTACCCGCAACTAGACGGAAAGACCCTGTGCACCTTTACTGCACCCTGGCAGTGAACTTTGGTGCTGTATGTGTAGGATAGGTGGGACCCTTTGAAGCCGGGCCGCTAGGTTCGGTGGAGGGGACGGTGAAATACCACCCTTACAGTACCGAAGTTCTAACCGAGGTCCGTGATCCGGATCCGGGACATTGCCAGGCGGGCAGTTTGACTGGGGCGGTCGCCTCCCAAAGTGTAACGGAGGCTCGCGAAGGTTCCCTCAGGCTGTTTGGAAATCAGCCGTCGAGTGCAAAGGCAGAAGGGAGCTTAACTGCAAGACCCACAAGTCGAGCAGATGCGAAAGCAGGCCTTAGTGATCCGGTGGTTCTGTATGGAAGGGCCATCGCTCAAAGGATAAAAGGTACGCCGGGGATAACAGGCTGATCCTGACCAAGAGTTCACATCGACGTCAGGGTTTGGCACCTCGATGTCGGCTCATCGCATCCTGGGGCTGGAGCAGGTCCCAAGGGTCCGGCTGTTCGCCGGTTAAAGCGGTACGTGAGCTGGGTTCAGAACGTCGCGAGACAGTTCGGTCCCTATCTGTTGTGGGCGGAGGAGAATTGAGAGGAGATTTCCTTAGTACGAGAGGACCGGGAAGTACTGACCTCTAGTGTACGAGTTGTCACGCCAGTGGCACCGCTCGGTAGCTAAGTCGGGAAAGGATAATCGCTGAAAGCATATAAGCGAGAAGCCAACCTCAAGATGAGTTCTCCCTGAAGACCCGTGGTAGATGACCACGTTGATAGGCTGGATGTGTAAGGCGCAGTGATGCCCTCAGCTGACCAGTACTAATCGGTCGTTTGACTTGACCATAAATGCCTTGATTTGATGTTGTCTGTAGCTAGAGTGACTCGTATCCTCGCTACACCCCGTATTCAATCGCTTCACCACAATCAGAATTTAAAGTTTCTGGTGGTCATAGAGCAGAGGTCACACCCGTTCCCATTCCGAACACGGCAGTTAAGCTCTGCATCGCCAATGATACTGCGCGGGCAACTGCGTGGGAAAGTAGGACGCCGCCAGGATATTATGAAACGCCCTCGAGATATCGAGGGCGTTTCGCTTTTAGGGCATGATCCAGCGAGCGCATGCTAGGATCGCTCGCCTTGAGTCTCCAAGCCTTCTACAACTCCGAGTTCGACGACGAGCCCGAAGTGATTCCGCGCATGCAGAAGGCTGCTGCTCTCCTTAGTCGCTTCGCGATGCGGCCACGGAAGTTTCTCGACATTGGCTGCGGCCGAGGCTCAGCGACGATCTACATGGCGCAGTTACTTCAGGCTGCGACAGTAGCCGGCGTCGATATCTCGGATCGCGCGGTGATCGAGGCACGCAGGAGAAACATTGACGCGCACGTCGTCGATCTCGATCACGCGAATCTCCCGTTCGCTGACGAGAGCATCGACGCAATTCATTGCGGCGAGGTGATTGAGCACGTTGTCGACACCGATCATCTCCTCGAAGAAATTCGCCGTGTCCTTACACCGCAAGGTGTTTGTGTACTGTCGACGCCCAATCTCGCAGCGTGGTTCAATCGCCTGGTCCTGTTCCTCGGATATCAGCCGTTCTACAGTAACGTCAGTTTCCGCTATGCGCCCGGCAGACCGCGGGTCGCACCGGCGGACGGGGGCGGGCATCTCCGCATGTTTACCCACCGCGCTCTGATTGAGATGTTGAACATCTATGGCTTCGAAATTCTCGCGACTCGCGGCGCCGGCATTTTCGAGCTCGGTGAGCCACAGGGATCCGGTCTCGTGAAGCGCCTGGTTGCGCCGATCGATAAGATGTTTACGCGGATGCCGTCACTCGCCTGTGATCTCATCGTAGCGTTCCGGCGTAACGCTAACTTGCAGAAGGCCGCATTATGACGAAACGAACCTTTGCCGAATGGCGCACTTTTGTAGCGAATCGCTTACTGGCGCGGACCGTCATTCAACGATGGATCTCATCGACGAAATGGACGCTTTATCCGTTGCTTGTGCGCTATGTGCCGCGCCTTGCGATCGCGATCCATGAGCCGGAGTCGATGGGTGCATTCTGGGATGCGATCGGACCCGGAATGATCGTTGTCGATGCCGGCGCGAACATGGGCGGATATTCGGTTGTCGCTTCGCGTCGTACAGGCGCGAATGGGCGTGTTTATGCGTTCGAACCGGAGCCGAGGAATTTCGCGGTACTGACAAAACGGCTGGCGAATTACGCGAATGTCACTCCGGTGCAGAAGGCACTTTCCGCGGCCGATGGCACTGCGTCTCTGCACCTTGACAGCTTTCATGCCGGACATAGCCTGGTGACACTGGACGACCGCGTCGTCGCGACAAGCATCACTGTGCCGGTGACATCACTCGACTCGTTCATCGCAAGCGTAGGTGAGCGCGGCATCGACGTTTTGAAACTCGATGTCGAAGGCGTCGAGCTCGATGTTCTGCGCGGGATGCACAATCTTCTTGGCGGGTCGAATGGGCCGGTCATCCTGTGCGAGGTGCACGCACCAAATCGCCCCGAGGATGTCATTGCGGTTCTGCAGCCGTACGGTTATACGAGCAAAATGCTCGATGCCGATCTCACTGGCGCTGCCCACGACGTGCCGGTCCATGTACTGGCCACGCCGCGCCGATGAACACCCGTCCGCGCGTTTCGGTCGTCATGGCCATTCGCGGCGCTGACAATGAATTTCTGCAGAAAGCCGTTACGAGTGTGCTTACACAGACCTTCGCTGACTTTGAGTTTCTGATCGTTCGCGATCGTCTCGATGCTCGGGAAGATGATGTCTCGCTGCCGGACGATCCTCGAATCCGCATGATCGACGGGCCCGGCCGTGGACTTGGTGCGGCGCTCAATTTAGGAGTGCGTGAAGCAAGGGCGCCTTACATCGCCCGTTTCGATGCCGATGACGTCTGTCTTCCGAATCGTCTGGCCTTACAGATTCGATATCTCGACGAAAATCCTAAAGTCGACGTCTACGGATCTCGTATTATCGTCATTGACGAACACGATCGGACAATTGGTCAGCGCCTTCTTCCGTTGACGCATGAGCAGATCGCGAAATCACTGCGTCGATACAATTGCATCTCTCATCCAGCGGTGATGTTTCGTCGCGAGGCCGCATCGGCCGCCGGCGGCTATCGAGAGGATGTGCGCACTGAAGACTATGACTTATGGTGCCGCATGCTGGTCCACGGCGCGACCTTCGCGAATGCGGCGGAGCCGTTGATTCTTTATCGAGTGCACGATGCGGCGTTGAAGTACATAAACGTGCCGGAGCAAATCCGCGCAACGATCGATGTTAAGAAACGCTATTTCGGCAATCAGCTAACCATTGGGGACCGGACGAGAATTTGGGCGGAAACGGTGCTCGAGCACATGCCGGCGGCGTTTGTCTTATGGCTTTTTCGATTGGTGACTTATCGCAGCACAAAGTTAACGCCGCCCCAATGAAAGCACGCCGATAAAGAGGCTGGAGAAGACGATCTGGATTCCCAGGATGGTCGCAGTTACGCCTGGAATTGCAAGGCGCTGAACGCGACCGGCGTCGACGTGACCGAATCCGAATTGTCCCCAGACCCACACGGCATACGCGAGAAGTCCGATCCCGCCGATAATCAGCAGCAGTCCACAGACCACGCCGCCTTCCAGCGAGAAGTAGCGCGAAAGCTTCGTCAATAGCGGATCCGGTCGCAACAGGCCCTCGGAAATCGCAAAGATCCTCGCGAAGATTGCATAGACGCAAACCTGAAAGCCGAGGAGAAACACCATTGTGGCCACGAGCAGCGTAGTGGTGTCGAGACCGAGACCAAAGACGAAGCGTGTCCGTGGCAGAAGCCAGGCGCTGGCGACCCCGCCAATTAGCGCAAGCAATAACCCAGGCCACAAGAAAAGCCATCGCGGGCTCATGAGCATCATGAATCGCAGGTGACGCCAACCGTCGCGCCACGGGCGAAGATGCGGACGCCGCTGTCGGCCGTCAGGGTAGAGCGTGATCGGAATCTCGCTCACAGCGAGTTTTGCGAGCACCGCCTTAATGACCATCTCCGAGGCGAACTCCATCCCGGTGGTGCGCAAATCGAGCGCGAGCACGGAGTCGCGACGAAACGCGCGCAATCCACAATGGAAATCGGTGATCGTTGAACGAAAGAGAGTACGGCCTAACCAACTGAGCACCGGGTTTCCCAGAACGCGATTCTTCAGTGGCATTGCGCCCGGCATGATCGTTCCGCCGCCGGCGGGAAGCCGGCAGCCCATGACTAATTCGTCGCCGGCGCGTAAGCGCTCGATAAACGGGTAGAACGCTCCTAAGTCATAGCTGTCGTCCGCATCCGCCATGACGATGTAGGTTCCGGCTGCGGCGCGAAATCCAGCCGCGAGCGCGGCGCCGTAGCCACGCGTTTCCACATCAATCACACGTGCGCCGAGCCCACGTGCGATTTCCTGCGAACCATCCGTGCTGCCGTTGTCCGCGACGATGATCTCGGCGCGCAGGCCGTGGCGTTCAATGGCCGCCGCGGCCTTTCGAATGCACACCGGTAACGTGATGGCTTCGTTGAGACAAGGGAGAACGATGGAGACTTCGACGTCGCCGTCGTGCGGAGTTGACGCATCGCTTCGGTTAGCGGCCGAAGCAACCTGGACGATCATGCCCGGAAGAATAGCGTGTTCATCGCGCAGCCGCATCGTGCGCGCTTCGCACGCGGCGAAAGATCGCCTGAACGCGCGGCGGATACGCATAAACGAGCCGGAAGTGCGGATCGCGGAGAAGCTGTTGCGCGACGCGAACGTCATCCGCGGTGCGCGGGCCCCGGCCGAGATACTTCGGGTAATCGCGGATGTGATGAAAGTCTGGATGTCCCCAAAACGAGTTGTAGGCGCGATCGACCACAACCCAATCCGCATCGGCGCGAATCTCCGAGACGTTGTGAATGAACCGAACGTTTCGTTGATACGTGTCGCCGAACAGTGGATACGACCACGTATCGTGCCCGCCGTACACATCGATCACAGCGTTGGGCGAAGCGATCGAGTCGGTTAGAAAGGTCGATCGTGCGGCTGCGCCGGCGAACCAGCGCGTACCGGGATCGAGCGATCCATCAAGGACACTCGATAGCGTGGCGAACTTATCGAAGCGGGCGACGTTCACTTCCGCCTGGATTGCGGTCAGCACGAAGATCGATGCAGCGCCGAGAGCGAACGTGCGTCGCATTGATGCGAGCCGTGCGAAGAGCGGAGCGACGGTCCAGGCGAGCACCGTCGGCATGGCGAAGAGAACGTAACGTGGAAAGCCGCTGAGATACCCGAAGATTGATGGCTTGACGCCGAACGTCGCGATCAGGCTTCCGAAAATAATCGCGGACACCACGAGACGAGCACGCGGCGCCACGTCGCCCGAGTGTTTGCGAAACAGCCAGATACAGATCGGCGCGGCGATGATGAGAAATGTCGTGATTGCGCCGAGATGCGAGGCATACGGATCGTTGGCCCCCCAGAGCCAGCGTTCGCCGTTCCAGGGAAGCTGGATGAAATCGGTCGTCGTGCAGAACGGTGCAATCAGCAGCAGCGCTGGGATGAGCCAGAAATTCGCGAGCTCGCCGTACGGAACCGGCGCAACACTTGCCATGGCGGAGGCGCCAGCCTCCGCTGCCTGATGCGTGATGACGTAACTCCAACCGCCAAGCAGCGGCAGCGTCATCGCAATCAGCACAGGCGCAATGAGCGCACGCAATTGCAGCGAGCCATTACGGATTGCGCGAAACGCGAAACCAGCGACAGCAATTGCGGCCAGACCGGCAAAGGCGAGTCCTTGAGTTTTCGTCCCCGTTGCCGCGACGCCGCACGTGCCGAGCAGCACTAAGAAGCCCGTGGACGATGGAGTCGTAATCCAGCGGCACAGTGCCAGTTGACCGGTCACAATCAGTGTCGCGACCATTAAGTCGTTCTTATGCAGCGTCCCCTGAAAGAGCAACGACGGCATGCTCGCCGCCGCAAGCACAATCACGGCATTGTGCATCCCCGGCCCGAACCACTGCCGGCTCAATGCTGCACATGCAATCAGGAAGTGGATAAACACCAGAGTGCTGATCCATTCCGTCAGTTCGTCGCCGTGCAGCGACATCACTGTCGCTAACAGCAGTTCGTAATTCGCGGGGAGCTGATTGATGCGAAATTCGGGGACGTCGAATGGCTTGATCGTTTCGCTTTGGACGATCATCGCCGCGCGGGGCATGTGATACGAGAGCGCATCCGGCGCCGCAACCGGTGCGACGACGCCCTTCCAGAAGAGAAAGATCGTAAAGAGCACGACCGGCGAGAGGATCACGAGCTCCACCGGCACATTGCCCGTCGCGCGCAAATCGGTAGATCGATACCTAGGCACGATACGGAACAGGGCGATAGCCAACGCGACAACGCCGCAAATTGCGAGCGGCACGCGTGACAGTGAATGCGCAAACGCGAGTGCCCACGCGACCGCGAGCCAGAGCATCAACGCGATCGCGCCGGCATACGCGGTCCGTTCGATTGGCGCGATCTCAGTGGTCGCTCCGCGCACGAGCCGGCCGGATATCTCCCATCCAAGACCGATCATGCCGGCGACGAAAACAGTCAGTAATACGAAGGACGTCAAACGAATCCTCGATTCCGCTTCATCCGAAGATCATTTCTCTTCGTGATACTCGTCTTCCGTGTTCACGTCCCAGACGTTTGCTTTGTCGGTACGGCCGGCGATGATGTTGTCGACGCACACCATGGCCGTGAGCATCGAGTGATCCTGATTGTTGTAGCGGTGCATTCCGTTGCGTCCGATGAGAAAGAGATTTTCATAACGATCCACCCATTGGCGGATGACATCGAACTGCCCGTAGGTCCCGAAATACGCGGGATAGGTTTTCGGCATACGAATGACGACGGTGTCGAGCACGTCTTCGCGCCGCGCAAACGCCATCCGCTCGAGCTCCGCAACGGCGAGCTCGGACAGCTCGGCATCCGAGGCCTTCCACATGGGATCAGATGCATAGCAGAAGTACTCGAGCCCGATCCATGTCGTATGGGGATCGGCGACCATGTAGGGACTCCAGTTGTTGAAAATCTGCAATCGTCCGACCTGGACATCGGGTTCCTGAATGTAGATCCAGTTGTCGCGAATGGGCGATCCGTCCGGCTCTGTGACCGTGAGTCGTTTCAGCAGTACACCCACGGTGATGAAGTCGCGATACTTCAGCCCTTCGGCAACTTCTTTCACCTCGGCGGGAACTTCCGCATCAAACGAACGCACGAGCGATCGCACGGGCATGGTCGAGAAGATGTAATCCGCGTCGAACTCGTGACTCGCGCCGTCGCTCAGACGCTTGACGCGAACTCCGGTGACGCGATTGTTGCCGTCGGTGTGAATGCCATCGACGACATGTTGCATGTAGATCTCGCCGCCGAGCTCGCGGATGACGCGCGCTGTTTCCTCCCACCTCTGGCCCGGCCCGAATTTCGGATACAGAAACTGTTCGATCAGCGACGTCTCGGTGGTCTTTTGCTGGATGTCGTGTTTGCGCGCGAAGAGGTGGCTGACGAAATGCCCGATGGCCTTCCGAATCGAAAGGCCTTTGACGCGTTGCGCGCCCCATTCCGCATTGATGTCGCTGCAACGCACGCCCCACACCTTCTCGGTGTAGTCCTTGAAAAACGTGCGATAGAGCTCGCGCCCGAATCGATTGGTGAAGAACTCTTCCAGATTGCGCTCTGGCCGAATCGGAAACAGCGCCGCGCGAATGTACGAAAACCCGATGCGAATCGAGCGAAGGAGTCCGAGGCGGCCCAATGTCGCGGGTGAAAGGGAAAGCGGATAGTCGAAAAACTTGCGGCCGAAGTAAATGCGCGAACGGCGTGGACGCAGCAGCATCACGCGATCGTCTACATCGGGATCGGGACCGGAGCCCGTGCCGACATCCGTGCTTTTGCGCTGATAGGTGATGGTCTGTTTCGACGCGTCGAGGCGTTGCAGCGGCAGCATCTTCAGCCACCACTCCATGACTCGATCCGCCTTCGAGAAGAAGCGATGTCCGCCGATGTCGATGCGGTTGCCTTTGTAGTTAACGGTGCGGGAGATCCCGCCGACGTAGTCCGTGGCTTCGATGACGATTGGTTTGATGTCGGTTCGCGTCAGAAGCTCATAGGCAGTCGTGAGGCCGGCCGGCCCGCCACCAATGATTACCGCGGTTCGTGGCGGGGCAGGGGACGAAGAGTCCATTCAAAAGCATCCATTCTCGGTCGGCGTAGAATACGCGCGTCATACTACGGTCCGGTTTCACCTGCAGCAAGTCGATACCTTGAGCTCATCCGACACGAACTCACAGCCGGAGCGTTTGAGCACCGCCGAGCGCGTACTGCTTGTCGCGACCATCGCGTTGCTCCTCGTCGGTAGTTGCGGAGCGATCTCCTTCCAGTTGTTGCGCCGCCTGGATCACGATGAGGCGGAATATCTCCACGCCGCGTGGCTGATGGACGAAGGGAAGCGCATTTATCGCGATTTCATGGAGGATCATCCGCCGTTTCTCTTCCAGGTTCTCAGTGCGTTGCGGCCGGATACGCAGGACTCCGATACCGCGCCGCACACGTTGGAATGGGCGACAAGCGGACGCATCTTCGTCGCGGTAAGCGGCACGCTCGCCGCGCTGGCTGCAGCGTTGGTGGTATGGCGCGCGACGCGCGTGGCTGGCGCTGCCGCGTTGACGCTGGCTTCGATTCTCGCGGGCTATTACACGTGGTTGCGCGCAATCGCGGAGATTCGCGCTGACGCACCGACACTCGGTCTGTTCATGCTCGGCCTGCTCCTGTTGATCTGGGATGACAAGCCGTCATGGCGCATGGCGTGGCTCACCGGCGCCGGAATCGCGCTCGCGGTAGCGGCGGAGATCTGGAATCCGAAGTGGCCTCTCGATGGACTCTGCCTCGGCATCTTCTTTCTTTACCAGTTGGGCCGGCTGATCCGTGTGCGAAAGAGCTACGCCGTCGCGGCGATCGTTCCTACGCTCGTTGTCTCTGCCATTGCCTATCGATTCCTCACATCTGCGACCACGCTGCGTGATTACGTTTTTTTCAATTTCACTCTCAAGTCGAAAAACCTTGGCGGACTCGAAACGCAGCGATGGATGACGCGCGTGTTCGAGGGCCACGGGCCGATGTACTACGCGCCGCCGCATGTCGTCGGGATCACCGCGGTGCTGCTGTTTGTCGTCGCCGTTGTGCTCGTGGGATATGGATGGCGAACCGCGGGGCGTGATCGTGGACTCCGGTGTGGTCTGTTGCTGGCGATGGCAGTGACGTCGCTGGCTGAGGTCCGGTTTCTCTATCCGTGGCCGCACCTGTGGCCGCAGTTCTTTCTGATGTTCGCCTTCGCCATGTCGATGGTTTTCGGTGTCAGCGCGGGCGCAATCGTGGAAGCCGCGGCGCGGATACGAAACCATCGCTACGCGCCAGCCGCGGCGATCGGCGTCGCGGTGCTGGCGAGCATCGTGAGCGTCGCGGTGCTGAGTGCCGCGATTGCATCACTACTTCCGAGTGGCTGGCCATTGACGCTGTTGCTTATTGCGCTCATCTCCTCGCTCGTGCCCGCGGTCATCGTTGCAACGCATGTCCAACGCAAGGAGCACGTCGATCTGCGTCTCGCGTGCTCCCTGTCGCTTTTCGCAATCGCGCTTGCAGTCGCTACACCAGAGCTCGCGTCACGCACGATGTATCCGATTGCGCATGGAACGAGCGCATCGTGGGATGAGCTCGAAACATTGCGACGACGACTCGCGCCTGGCGACACGGTTTGGGTTTATGCGTCACGCCGTCCGATCGAGTCTCAGGACGCGACGTACTTCTGGTATTCGCTCACGGATCTCGTACCGATGACGATCGAGCGAGTCGCGAAAAATCCGGAGCTGCGTGCGTACCTTCCGTCCATCCAACCCGCGGATCTTCCGATTTGTCAGCTCGCTCGCGGCGAAGCGCCGTCGCTGCGGTTCATCGAAGTGAGCGCATACGTCGACTACATCCCCGGCACATGCGGTTGCGCGAACCGAGCGCTCTCGCGTTCAGATGTCGTTCCGACATCGACGATGTTCGTCTACGAGGTCCTGCGTCCCGGCGAAGCCGCGCCGCCGCGTACGGCGCCAACCGTGTGGGATCGTATTCTTCGATCTCGCATCGCCGGATGTAAGTGAACGGATTGACGATGAACCGAGGCCGTGTCGCTGCGCTGTTTGCTCCGATTGTCGTCTTCATCGTCGCGCAGCTCCAACGCGCGCAGCCGCTGGCGTGGGATGAGATCGAGTTCTTTCGCGCCACGAAATGGATTGCCGAAGGGCTGATGCCGTATCGCGATTACTGGGAGCATCACACGCCGCTCCAGTGGTTCGTGTTCGCACCGTTCGCGGCCGTGTTCGGACGCGGCCCGGGCGTTTCCTCGGTGCTGGCGATGCGCTGGGCGCAGGTGCCGCTGTGGATTGCAGCGAGTTTCTTACTGCTGCGAATGCTGCGCGATGCTCGTGTCTCCACCGTAGCGCGATGGAGTGCTCTGGCGCTGCTTCTTTCCGCGAGAGCATTCGTGGCGACCGCGATTCAGTATCGCGTCGATACGCTCGGCAATGTTGCATTCATCGCCGGTGTCGTACTCCTGCTCAAGCGGCGCTACCTCGCGTTCGGCGTGGTGATGTCGATGGCCGTGCTCGCGAACATGCGCCTCGTGCCGCTCGTGGTCCTTGCCGCCGTCATCGGCTGCGTGACAGACGGAGAACGCTGGCGCGTCAACGTTCGTGCGCTCACGATCGCGGTTGGAGTTGTAATCGTTGCTGGTGCATTCATCGCGCTGATCGTCGCGATGGGTGCGTGGCCGGGATTCGTCGACGGCGTCGTTCGCTACAACATGATTTCGAACCGGCTCGCGGAGCCGGTCGCCGGAAACACGCTCGCGCCCGTGCTGTTCGCGCCGGTGGTGACCGTCGATGTCGCCGCGATCGCGTTGTGGGTGCTCGCGTTCATCGGTGCCGGCATCGCGTTGAAACCCATTCGCACGGTCGGCGCGATGCAGGTCATCACGATTCTCTTCGTCGGATCGCTCGTCGCGATCGCGGTGACCGCCGTGCAGTACGACTATCACATGCAGACGTCGTGGTTGTTGATGATGCCGCTTGCGGCGCTGACGTTGGATCGCGCGTTCGCGAGGGCGGATCGGATCGTGTGGATTGTCGCGGCTACGGCTGGCGCCGCGGTGCTGGCGAATTTTGCAACGCTGTTCACGCCCGCGTTTGGAAAAGGTCTCGAGTATCAGAACCTCATCATGACTGAGGCTGACCGGCGCACGCCGTCCAACGGGAAAGTCTGGGACGGCACCGGGTACGCGTTGCGGCGCGATCCCGCGTATCGCTACTGGTTTCTCGCCGGTGGCGTGCGATTGATGGCGGAGCGCGGGCTGCTCCCGCAATACGACATTCGTCGCGATCCGCCGGACGCGATCATCTACAACTATCGATTGCATCGCTGGCTGCTCTCGTTTCCCGACTTCGCGCGATACGTTCCGCGTCACTACCTGCCGCTGTATCGCAACCTGCTGCTGCCGGGCATGAGCGCAACGGTCGGCGAGCAACCGACGCGCACCGTGTGGCGCGTGCCCGCAACCGCGCAGTACGACGTATGGGCGAGCGACCTACTGGCGAAGCATCCGTGGTTTGCGCGCCCGCTCGAGTACGGAATGATCGAAGGTGAGGATGCAGTGCTGATGCGCATTCCGCTCGAGCAACTTCCGCCGTTCGATTACGCGACGCTGAAATTCTTTGTCGACGGTGTTCCGGTGCCGAAAGGAACGCGCACGATCACATTGAAGAAAGGCTCGCGACTCGAGCTGATCACGAGACAACCGCAACGCACAGGCGTGATGCTCGTGATGCACGGCATTCGTGAATTGTGCGTTGCGCCCGAAGAGTCGTTCGTATTCTGAGCGACTAGAATCGGCGAGTGATGCGGCGGGCCGGCTTGTGGATGTTCATCGTCGTGCTTCTGCTGCAGGCGTGCGTATTGGTGCTGCGCATCCGTCGCGAGCCGCACATTGACGAGATCGAAATGCTGCACAGCGGCTGGCTCATGGCCAACGGTGGGCGCATTTACGAAACCTTCTTTCAACACCATTCGCCGCTTTTGCCCGCGGTCGTTTCGCTCGTTGCGCCGCACGAAGAACGTGTCGATGCGCAGCCTTACGCGGGGCGCGCGCGTGCATTCGCGGGAGTGATGGGATTGGCTGCGCTCGTGGCATTGGCATTGACTGTTTGGCGGATTGACGCGTCGAGTGCCGCGATTGCGCCGCTGGCGATGTTCTGCACCGGCGGCTTGTGGTTGCGAATCGTTGCGGATGTCCGCGCCGAGCCGTTTGCGATGGCGTTTCTCTGGAGCGGCGTCGCGTTGCTCGTGCTGCCGCGCAAAAACGTCGCGCTGTTTGCCGGAATCGGCGTGGGCTTCGTCGCGATCGCACAACTCTGGACTCCGAAGTGGCCCCTCTGCGCACTCGTCCTCGGCATCTACGCGATGATCCGCTCGCGGCGCCGGTGGTACGTCACGGTTGGAG
>JBQCJC010000482.1:0-5173 GCA_051953135.1 Thermoanaerobaculia bacterium
AGGATCAATACCAACGCGCCGGCGGGTGCGACGTAATGCCGCGAAAGCCACCACGAAGTCGTGAGCGGCGCGATCAGAAAGATCGCCAGTGCGACGAGCAACGTTCGCTGTCTTCGCAACATCGGCAGAAACAACACCGGAAGCCACAGCAACACGCGACCGCTGTTCGGCCACGCTTCCGGTGCCGCGGCGGTATCGGCCATCAACTCGATCTTGTCGACCGACGCGCGCAACACGCCGCGCTCGCGCAAACGCACGTGCCATGACGTGTGACCGTGCGACGCGATCCTCGCCTCTTCATTCGGAAATGTGGGCTGTGATTTCGCCGCGCCCCAGATGAAATTCGCGCCGGTCTGATACTGCCGGTCCCACAACGCGTGCGGCAGCAGAAACGCATTGCCGGTCACGGCATGGTTGTAGAAACCGATCGCCGCGAAACCTACGACGAGCAATGCAATCGCGGGCAACGACACGCGCACGATCGACGGCACCACGCGCCACACGAGCGGCACCATCGCGATCGCGAGCCACAGCCCTTCCCACGGACGCGTATTCGCGAGAATCAGCAACCCGATCACACAGAGGATTGCGTTGCGCGACGACGGACGACGCGCGAGACGACCGACTGCGCCGACAAGCAAAGCGCCGCCAAAGAGTGGCAGTGCTCCGCTGAAATACACCGTCGACCACAACGTGAGCGTCGGATGAATCGCGAGAATCAATCCCGCGAGTGTGCTCCACGCACGCGGCAGAAATGCGCGCGCGGCCCACACCATCGCGGCCGCTCCTGCCGCACTGCAAAGCCACAGACCAGCGATCGGCAGCGAGAACACGATCGAACCGAAAGCGAGCGCGATCCCGTTGCCCGGCGGATACAGCGACGCGTACGTCGGATGATCGAGCGCCAGCACGGGCACCAGCGCGCGCCAGAACGGATGCGGCGGATTCGCGAGACGCCCGTGCAGCAACGTATCGGCGAGCAGCAGATGCGCAACGTCATCGTTCGTGCGCGGCACTGGCGTGCCACTGCCGAGGAACACGATCACGCTGCACGCGAGACTTGCGAGCGCCGCGACGATCATCGCCGTACGCGTGCGCCAGGCGAGGAAGCGAGTGATCCGGCTCGCGCGCAACCGCGGCAGAACGCCCGAAATCACGATCGCCGCGATCGTGAGCCAGCTCGCCGCAACGACGCACCAAACACGATCGAGGACCGCGCCGATCGCTTCCATCACCGCGCGTGAAGCATCTCACAACTTGTGCGGCATCACGCCTTCAGGTAAAACGCGCCGCGTGACTGAAGTCCTCACCAGCACCAACACTCACGGGTTGAGCAACGACCAGTTGCTCGACATCGATTACTACCTGCGGCTCACGCGCACGCTCGAAGAGCGTCTCGTGGCGTTGTTTCGTCAGGCGAAAGTCATCGGCGGTCTCTATCGATCGCTGGGACAGGAAGGCGAATCCGTCGCCGCCGCGTACGCCCTCGACTATAAACAAGGCGACGTCGTGCAGCCGCTCATTCGCAACATCGGCTCGATCCTCGTCGCCGGTGCGAAGCCGGCCGACATCATCAAGCAGTACATGGCCAAAGGCGACGGACCGACGCGCGGACGCGAGTTGAACATTCACTTCGGCCATCCCGCGCGCGACGGCTTCATCGGCCAGATCTCGATGTTAGGCGACATGATTCCGGTCATGGCCGGCATCGCGCTCGCGGGACGCATGCAGAAGCGCAATCTCGTCACGCTCGCGTTCATCGGCGATGGCGGTTCTTCCACCGGCGCGTTCTGGGAAGGAATGAACTTCGCGTCCGTGCAGAAACTGCCGATGGTCGTCATCGTCGAGAACAACGGCTACGCCTACTCGACGCCGACGTCGAAGCAGACCGCGGCCAACACACTCGCGGACAAAGCGTACGCATTCGGTTGCGCGGGCATCACCATCGACGGCAACGACGTGCTGGAGGTTTACGGCACCGTGAAGAACGCCGTCGAGAACGCGCGCAACGGCGGCGGCGTCACGCTCATCGAAGTGAAGACGTTCCGCATGAAAGGCCACGCCGAGCACGACAACCAGGCGTACGTGCCGAAAGAGCTCATCGAAGAGTGGCAGGCGAAAGACGCACTCGTGCGCTACGAGCGCGTGTTGATCGAGCGCGGCATCGCCACCGCCGAAACCTTCGAGGCAATTCAACAGCGCGTGAAACAGGAGATCGACGCCGCGACGGATGAAGCGGATCGATCGCCGATGCCCGATCCTGCGGATGCGGGAAAAGGACTCTACATCGAGGATGGGTACTGGAATGGCTGAGACGACTTACATCGAGGCCATTACACAGGCCATGCGCGAGGAGATGGCGCGCGACGAGCGCGTGTTCCTCATCGGCGAGGACGTCGGTGTCTACGGCGGCGCATTCAAAACATCCGCGGGTCTCGTCGATCAATTCGGTCCCGAGCGCGTGGTCGACACGCCGATCTCCGAGATCGCGATCATCGGCGCGGCATCCGGCGCGGCGCTCATGGGCATGCGTCCCATCGCGGAGATGCAGTTCATCGACTTCATCACCTGCGGCTACGACATGCTCGTCAACTTCGCGGCGATGAACAGCTATCTCTTCGGACGCGCTTGTCCGATCGTCGTGCGCGGACCCGCGGGCGGCGGCACGCATGGGGGTCCGTACCACTCGCTGAATCCCGAGGCCATGTTCATGAATCGGCCGGGGTTGAAGATTGTGGCGCCCGGCACCGCGTACGACGCGAAGGGCCTGCTCAAAGCCGCGATTCGTGACGACAACCCCGTGCTCTTCATCGAGCACAAATACCTCTATCGCCGCATCAAAGAGAATCTGCCGGACGACGACTACATCGTTCCGATCGGCAAAGCGAACATTCGGCGCAAAGGCAAAGACCTCACGCTCATCACCTGGGGCGCGATGATCTATCTCGCCGATGACGTCGCGGCCGAACTCGCGAAAGACAACGTCTCCGTCGAGATCATCGATCTCCGCTCGATTCTTCCGTTCGACGAAGAAGCGATTCTCGAATCGGTCGCGAAAACGAATCGCGCGCTGATCCTGCACGAAGCCCCGCTCACCGGCGGCGCCGGCGCGGAGTTCGCCGCACGCATTGCGGAGAAAGCGTTCGACTACCTCGACGCCCCGATCAAGCGCGTCGGCGCACTCGACGTCCCCACTCCCTACTCCCCGCCTTTGGAAGCGGCGGCGTTACCTGATAAAACACGCGTACTCGCCGCAGCACGCGAGTTGCTTGCATACTGAACTGATGGGTTTTCAACGAGCGATGAGTGAGGAACGATGAGCGATGAGCATCGCTGCTGATTGCACGCGTGGCTCTCGTTCCACGGGTCATCGCTCATCGTTCATCTCTCATCGCTCGTTCGTGGAGAAAAGTACACATGGCACATGACGTCGTAATGCCGCAGATGGGCGAGTCCATCGCGGAAGGCACGGTCTCGAAGTGGCTCAAGAAGGTCGGCGACAAGGTCGAGCGCGATGAGCCGCTGCTGGAGATCTCGACCGACAAAGTCGACGCGGAGATCCCCTCGCCTGCCGCCGGCATCCTCACCGAAGTCTTCGCGAATGAAGGCGACACCGTCGCCGTGAACGCCGTCATCGGCCGCATCGCCGCCGAAGGCGAATCGACGGAACCGTCCGGACCGCCGCCTGCGCCCGCGAAACCGGCTGCACAAGAACCTGTGCAGGCCGCCGCGCCCGCTCCCGCACCGGAGCCGCAGCCCGCGCCACCGGCACCCGCACCTGCCGCGCCCGCGGCAACCGGCGGCGGCGCGACGCAGGACGTCGTGATGCCGCAGATGGGCGAATCGATCGCAGAAGGCACGGTCTCGAAGTGGCTCAAGAAAGTCGGCGACAAAGTCGAGCGCGATGAGCCGCTGCTCGAAATCTCGACCGACAAAGTCGACGCCGAGATCCCGTCGCCCGCCGCGGGCGTGCTCGTCGAAATCGTCGCCGCGGAAGGCGCGACGGTTCCGGTGAATGCAGTCGTTGCGCGCATCGCGGGTGAAGGCGGCGCTGCTGTCTCCGCACCCGCGCCGGCTGCTGCTGCTGCCGCGCCTGCGCCGCAACCCGCGGCCGCTGCGCCCGCGCCGGTCGCCGAACCCGCAACCGAAAACGTGACGTCGCTCGATGAGCGCCGCCGCACGAAATCTTCGCCGCTCGTTCGCAAGATCGCGGCGGAGAACAACGTCGATCTCACGCAGGTCTCGGGCACCGGAGTCTCGGGCCGCGTGACGAAGAACGACATCCTCGACTACATCCAGAATCCGCGTCCTGCAGCGCCTGCTGCGGCGAAACCCGCGGCTGCTGCGCCCGCACCTGCATCCCGTCCCGCGCCCGCGCCAACGCCCGCACCCGCGGCGCCACCGCGTCCGCAGTTCGCGCCGGGACAGTCGTCCACGACCGAGCCGCTCAGCGTCATGCGCAAGAAGATCGCGCATCACATGGTGCAGTCGAAGCAAACGTCGGCGCACGTGCACACGGTGTTCGAGATCGATTTCACGAACATCGACAAGCTGCGCCGCCAGTACAAAGATGCGTACGCTGATCGCGGCGTGAAGCTGACGTTCATGCCGTTCATCGTGCAGGCGGTGATCGCCGGTCTGCGCGAGTTCCCGGTGCTCAACGCGTCGATGAGCGAGTCGAGCGTGACGTATCACCACGATCTCAACATCGGCATCGCGGTCGCGCTCGACTGGGGGCTGATCGTGCCGGTGCTGAAGCGCGCCGACGAGATGAACATCCTCGGCTTGTCGCGCGCGATCAACGACCTCGGCGAGCGCGCACGCAACAAGAAGCTCACGCCCGATGACGTGCAGGGCGGCACGTTCACGATCACGAATCCCGGCGTGTTCGGCGGTCTGTTCGGTCTGCCGATCATCAATCAGCCGCAGGTCGCCATTCTCGGCGTCGGCGGCATCAAGAAGCGTCCGGTGGTGGTCGAAACGAAGGAAGGCGATTTCATCGCCATCCGCTCGATGTGCTACTTCTCCCTCGGCTTCGATCACCGTCTGATCGACGGCGCCGTCGCCGATCAGTTCATGGCCCGCGTGAAGCAGATTCTCGAGTCGGGTCAATTCACGATGTAACGCAGTGGAGCGGCGGGCTCTCAGCCCGCCGAATCACGAATCACCAGCG
>JBQCJC010000483.1:0-5745 GCA_051953135.1 Thermoanaerobaculia bacterium
GTCAACGCAGCGACGCGGGCGTGGCGCCCGCGATCCAGCCGACGATGGCGTCGGCGCTCCGCCGTAAAGCAAATCAGATAACGGAGCGCCGGCGCCCACGCCGGCTGGATCGGCGACGCCCTCGTCGCCGCCAACGCATCGACGCGGGCGTGGCGCCCGCGATCCAGCCGACGATGGCGTCGGCGCTCCGCCGTAACGCAAATCGGATAACGGAACGCCGGCGCCCACGCCGGCTGGATCGGCGACGCCTTCGTCGCCGTCAACGCATCGACGCGGGCGAGGCGCCGGCGTTCCGCGTAAGTTACAGATCTATCGAGAATAATCGGCCGACTGGCCTCGTTGCCCGCTCAGCATGTCTTTTTCTTCACTCGGACTTGGTCCGAAGCTTATTCAGTCCACTGTTGATCTCGGCTACACCACGCCGAGCCCGATTCAAACCGCGGCCATCCCGCACGTGCTCGCTGGTCGCGACCTCATCGGCATCGCGCAAACCGGCACCGGCAAAACCGCCGCGTTCGTTCTTCCGATGCTCCAACTGCTCGCGAATGCGCCGCAGCACGGCCGCGGTCCGCGCGCACTCATCGTCGCGCCCACGCGCGAGCTCGCATTACAGATCGACGAAAACGTTCGCCTCCTCGGCAAACACGTTCGCCTCACCTGCGCCACGATCTTCGGCGGCGTCGGCGAAGCTCCGCAAATCCAGGCGCTGCGCCGCGGCGTCGACATCGTCGTCGCCACGCCCGGCCGTCTGCTCGACCTCATGTCCGCCGGACACGTCTCGTTGTCCGGCGTGAAAATCGCGGTGCTCGACGAAGCGGATCGCATGCTCGACATGGGATTCCTTCCGCAGATTCGCCGCGTCGTCAATGCGCTGCCGAAACAGCGGCAGACGCTGCTCTTCAGCGCAACGCTCTCCAGCGACATCGAGAAAGTCACGGCCGAGTTTCTGCGCAATCCGCAGACGGTCGAGATCGGACGCCGCTCCAATCCCTCGGACAGCGTCACGCAGTTCCTCTATCCCGTGCCGAAGAGCCGCAAGATCGATTTGCTGATTCACCTGCTGCGCGACAAATCGCTCGAGTCCGTGCTCGTGTTCTCGCGCACGAAACACGGCGCCGACAAGATCGCGCGCAAGCTCAAAGTCGCGAACATTCACGCCGTGACGCTGCACTCGAATCGCTCGCAGAATCAGCGCGTCGCCGCGCTCGATGCCTTCAAGAGCGGAAAAGCGCGCGTGCTCGTTGCGACCGATATTGCATCGCGCGGCATCGACGTCGAGGGCATCTCGCACGTCATCAATTTCGATTTCCCAATGCATCCCGAGGATTACGTGCACCGCATCGGCCGCACGGGTCGCGCGGATGCGGTTGGCGACGCCATCAGCTTCGTCATGTCCGAGGACGAGACGTATGTGCGCGACCTCGAGAAACTCACGAAGAAGCGCATCGAGCGCAAGCGTGTCGAAGGATTCGATTACACGGAGCGCGAGCAGCCGCAGATTCTCGCGCATCACCCGCCGGCATCACGGCCGCCTGCGCGTCCGCAGCAGTTTCGCCGTCGCGCGTAAGCGGAGCGCCGCCGTCCTCGGCGGCGTTCCGACTCCTTACAACTTCCCTTCTAACTCCGCCCAGCGCGTGTAAAGCCGTTCCACTTCGGTTTGCGCCGCATGCAACTCCGCATAACGCGTCTGCAACGCGGCAGGATCCGATGCAATCGTCGGATCCTCCGCCGCGGCTTTCGCCGCTTCCAACTTCTCCTCGGCCGCGAGCACGGTCTCTTCCATCGCATCGAACTCGCGCTGCTCCATGTACGAG
This sequence comes from Thermoanaerobaculia bacterium, assembly GCA_051953135.1. Lineage (GTDB taxonomy): Bacteria > Acidobacteriota > Thermoanaerobaculia > Gp7-AA8 > Gp7-AA8 > QHVT01. The sequence continues at coordinate 1,815 of JBQCJC010000483.1, forward strand.
AGCTTTTTCGCTTTCGGTGCAGTTAGCTTCGGCGCCGCCGAGGGAGCGGCCTTTTGCGGCTTCGCCTCGGCGCGATTCACTTCCCACTGCGCATAATCGGCAAAATACTGCGCACTCCCTTTGCCATCGAGCGCGAGAATTTGTGTCGACACGCGATCCAGCAAATACCGATCGTGCGTCACCAGTACCAGTGCGCCGGGGAATTCGAGTAGCGACTCTTCGAGGACATCGAGCGTCGGGATGTCGAGATCATTCGTCGGCTCGTCCATCACCAGCAAATCCGCCGGCTGTAGCATCAATCGCGCAAGCACAATGCGCGCTTTTTCACCGCCCGACAATCGCGACACCGACGTTTCTAACTGCTCGCTGCGACACAGAAATCGCTTCGCCCAGCCCGCGACGTGAATCGATCGATCGCCATAAACGACGCTGTCCCCTTCCGGCGCGAGCGCACGCTTCAACGTCAGATTCGGATCGAGCGACTCGCGATTTTGTTCGAAATACACGACGCGCAATCCGTCTGCCTGCTCAATGACGCCGGAATCCGGAGTTAATTCGCCGATGATCATTCGCAACAGCGTCGTTTTTCCGGAGCCGTTAGGTCCGAGAATGCCGAGTCGCGCGCCAGGCGTAAGCAGGACATCGAGATTGCTGACGATTTTCTTATCGCCGAGAGATTTGGTCAGGCCGCGAGCGGACCACAATCGCTTCGTCTTACGATTCGAGGCCGTGAAATCGATCGTCGCAGTGAAGGATTGTGCGCGATCCCGGCCTTCGGCTAATTCGTCGATTAACTTCTCCGCGTTCTGAATGCGCGCTTTGGCCTTCGTCGTGCGCGCCTTCGCGCCGCGTCGCAACCACTCGACCTCGCGACGCACGAGATTCGCGAGCGTCTCCTGATACGCCGCTTCGTTCGCGAGCACTTCATCGCGCTTCTCGAGCAAATCCGCGTAGGTGCCGTTCGTTTGCAGCAGACCGCCGGGATAACGCCGGTCGAGCTCGAGCATCCGCGTGGCGATGTTCTCGAGGAAATAGCGATCGTGACTCACGACGACGAACGCCTCTGGCTCGTTCTTCAACAATTGCTCGAGCCAGAGAATCGCTTCGACGTCGAGATGATTCGTCGGCTCGTCGAGGAGCAGAATGTCCGGCTCACGCACGAGCTCGCGCGCAATCGCAAGCCGTTTGCGCCAGCCGCCCGACAAAACCTCGGTGCGTTGATTCGCATCGAGAAATCCCGCTTTGCCGAGTGCGAGACCGGCGCGAGCATGCTTCTCGTGATCGTCGAGCGTCGTGTCGTCGCGCAGCGCATCGATCAACACGTCCTCGACGGACTTGCCCGGCGCAAATACCGGATCCTGCGCGACATAGCCAACGCGAGTCCCCTTGCGCAGTGCGCGCGTGCCGCCGTCCGAATCCTCGACGCCCGCGAGAATTTTCAGCAGCGTCGACTTGCCGGATCCATTCGGCCCCACAAGTCCGATGTGGTCCCCCACGGACACCGTGAACGAAAGCGCATCGAACAACGGCTGCGCGCCAAATTGCTTCCTGAGATTTTCAACTGTGAGCAGAACGGACATGGTTTCGAGCGCGAAGATATCTGATTCGGTTGGCGGTTGGCTCGCGCGAAAGGCATGCCGGCCGGCGAGATCGAAGGAGTTAGCGTTTCAGCGCCGGTCGACAGGTTCAGTGTTGAGCTGGACGAACGCGATGTCATGGTCCCGATCGGAACGGACGCGAATGTTCCGTGCATGGTGTCTCATGGTTGCCAGCAATACGCTGCAAAATGGCGGCATGAACCGACTCTCGGCTCGCTTAATGATTCTGTTCGCGCAGGCGGCATTGCTCTCGCTCGATACCATGGCGTGCCCGAGTGCCTCAAATGCAAGAGCGGTATTTGTTGTCGCAGATGAGAATGGGCGCCACATCTCTGGGGCGATCGTAACCCTCAGCTTGCGTAGCCAGAATCAGGCAACAAGCCGGAGCACCGATCCTGACGGTCGTGTTGCGTTCGACTGTCTGCGCGATGGAAGCAATTACACTGCAACAGTCATGGCGGCGGCGCACCTAACCACAAAGCTGACCTGGCGTGTGTCGACAAGTGATGGAGCGAAAGCGATTCATCTGGCACGTGCGCCGGGTCGTTATGTACTGGTGAGGAATGGTAGTGAATCAATCCCTGGAGCTTCAGTCCTGATCACAGATGCAAACGGGCAAGTTCAACAGATGGACACAGATCAAGACGGGTTCGCACATTATTCGATATTGACTGCCGACGGAGCGGCCATGTTCGAGGTAGGACTTCCCGGATTCATCACGCATCGCGTACGCATCAGTCGCGAGCGTAAGAATGGACCAGTGTTGATTGAACTCCCACTTTCCCTCATGTGTGAGCGAATCGCAGATTGAGACGGCGCACCGCCGTTCAGCATGCTCGGCTGTCCGAGTCGCAAGGAAATCGCCACTATATGCATGTCGGCGACTAACAGACGGTCCTAAATCAGAGCGCGCAGCACGAGCGGCCGTGTCGGGTGCAACTGCGAGTTGGAAGGCACTCTCTAATACGGTGGCCGATTCACGGTCTTCAAATCCTCGTAATCAGTGATCACGAGTTCGAAGCCTGGTGGCGGCCAGAGCAAAGGATTATTGGGATCCACAGAGCGTACGACACCGCTAAACAGCGCGGTCGCATCGGTTTTGTGTTGCCGGTCGCCCGAACATACCGTCTCGGAAAGCGCGCCGATCTTTGCCTTTGCCATTATGGGATCGGCGTGCGCTGGTACACCGCGGTAATGGCAAGACGTGTTATTGAGGCTATCGTACCCGTGATGCAATCCGACGCAAAGCGTGCTCGGAAGGAGATACTCCGGTTTTCATAACAGGCAGGATTCTGTATCACGTCGCAAATTCTCACGCGGGCCGGCACGCCTTCTGTTTCCGAGCGCGATTGTTCGCGAGAACATGCCACGGTAAGATCCACGATCAAACTAATGGCCAATACACACAGAATCAGCATCGACACTCAGACGTGAGACGCGCGTCGATGCGATATGTTTCGGATCCGCAAATGCCGTGACGGCTCGACAGAGAAATGCGCTTGGAATGCCTACGCGTCCGAGCGAACACTCGTGAGGCCCGCAATGTTCTGGCGTTTGCGTTCCGTCGGAACGAGCGCGTCCCGCTTCGGACGGACACTGAAGCGCCTCAAACGACCCACGATTAAATCCGCGACCTCGAAACGCGGCACCGCTCGGCAGATCAGCGAGAACGCTATGCACGGATCACAACCTTCCGCGTGTGGTGAGTCTCCGCATATGTGGACACTCATTGATGATCGATTGGTCGGCGGACGATCGCCAATTCGTTTAGGTTCATACATGCTCACTGTTGCGCGCAACGAAGCGATTGCTATGATCAAGACATGCGTTCGCCGTCACCGAGTGAATTCGTCGGTCGAGCCGACATCATCCAGATCATCCGGTCCGCCACGTACTTCTTCGATACTGACGACCACCTCCGAGTGTCACCCATTCGAGAAGCGGAAGTTACGGTTTTTCTTCGCGCCAATGGTCGACGTACCAGCACGCGTCTGGAAGCTACACGGGCGTCGATTCTTGCCGCGTTGGAGGTTAGTGTCTCTGGCAGTCATGTTGCTGTCGCGTTCAACGGCGGTCGGCCCATCGTGAAAATCGAAACGAGTGCGGTACCGGAGCGGATCGCACACGAGGTGCTTCTAAGATTGCGCTGGCAGTTCGTCGGAGCAAAAGATGCGAAAATCGAGATCGACAGAATCGAACGTGAGCGAAGTGACCTCCGTTCTCAAGAGGCGCGCAGACGTCGCGATGCAGGCCGGGATCGCATCAACGCTGACTTGCCGCGGCTAAGAGATGGGATTCGGAACGTACTGCCGTTGTTCGCCGTCAACGCGTGG
>JBQCJC010000484.1:0-4445 GCA_051953135.1 Thermoanaerobaculia bacterium
GACCGCACCTTTGAACTTAACAGCCAACAGCCCGAGCTCCGGCCCCGGCCGGCGCCCCGACTCGATCGCGTGCTCACCGGTGCCGACGATGTCCGTTACGTGATATCCGAGGCGCCGCAGTCCGTCGGCAATGTCCATCGCGACGATCGATTCATCTTCCACGACCAGCACTCGCGTTTCAGACATGCGCACTCCCTTCGAATGGAAATTCAATGCGCAACGTCGTTCCGGCGCGGCCATGAACTTCGAGCGTGCCGTCGATCTGGTCGGCCAGTCCGCGCACGAGGCGCAGGCCCAGAGTCTCGATCGCGTCAAGCCGGAACGATTGGGTGAGACCGACGCCGTCGTCGGTGATCTCGAGCGACGCGCGTCCATCGCTCTGCGCGAGCCGCACCGCGATCGTGCCGCGGCGCCCGTTCGGAAACGCGTGCTTGATCGCGTTCGACAGGACCTCGTTGACGATCAGCCCGCACGGCACCGCGACTTCGATCGTGAGATGAATCGGCGCACCCGCAACCTCCAGCGTGATCTGCTCGGGATCGACGGCGAATGAGCGGAAGAGCAGCTCGGCGAGGGCGCGCGTGTAGTCGGTGAAGTTGATCTGCGCGAGATTTGTCGACTGATACAGCATTTCGTGCACGAGCGCCATCGATCGAATGCGATGCTGCGTCTCCGCGAACATCTCGCGCGCCCGAACGTCATCGAACATGCCGGCCTGCAATCGCAGCAGCGACGAGGTGATCTGCAGATTGTTCTTCACGCGATGATGGATCTCGCGCAGCAGCGCTTCCTTCTCGCGCAGCGATGACTGGATGAGCGCCTCCGCCTCGCGCTGCGCGGTGACGTCGCGAATGATGCTGATCACGAACTCGCCCGCGTACGGAGCCAGACTGATCTGCACGGGAAACTCTTCGCCATTCCGCCGCCGTCCATGCAGCGAGCGTCCCGCGCCCATCACGCGCACGCGAGGATTTTGCGCGTACGCGCGGCGCTCGACCTCGTGGCGTCCGCGTCCGGACGCGGGCACGAGCAATTCGATGGACGCACCAATCAACTCGTCCGCCGGATAGCCGAACATCTCGCCCGCAAGGGCATTGACCGAAATGATCGTGCCGTTCGCATCGACGATCACGATCGCATCGGGCGCGGCATCGACGAAAGACCGGAGTTGCCGGATGGCGTTGATCGACTGGTGCGGCACCTTGCCTCCTTCAAGGTGTGACGCAACGACATGTTTCATCACTCCCCCGCGATAACATTCTGATGTCAGAGCTCCCTGACACAAATTTTGCAGAGCGGGATCGAAGCCCCGCTTCGGCCGGCGCAGATACACCCATGTCGAGAACTGAAACTTCACTTCCGCCGGCTGAGCTCGCGATGCTCGTCGACGCGATCGAGGATTACGCGATCTTTCTTCTCGGCCCCACGGGCGACATCCGCTCGTGGAACAAAGGCGCGGAACGAACGATGGGATACAAAGTCGACGAGGTGATCGGCAGCTCGTTCTCGAGGTTCTACGGCCCCGAGGATCTCCAGGCACGCAAGCCGGAGATGGAGCTCGAGACCGCGGGCCGCGAGGGTCGCATCGAAGATGAAGGCTGGCGCATTCGCAAGGACGGCTCTCTGTTCTGGGCGAACACGGTGATCACGTCACTGCGCAACGCCCATGGCGAAGTCATCGGCTTCGCGAAAGTCACTCGCGATCTCACTCGTCGCCGCGAAGCGGACGAAGAGCTGCGCCAAAGCGAAGAGGTCTTCCGTCTGCTCGTCTCCTCGGTGAAGGAGTACGCGATCTTCCTGCTCGATCCCGACGGCCGCATCTCGACATGGAACGCGGGAGCGCAACGCATCAAGGGCTACACGCAGGACGAGATCATCGGCAAGCACTTCTCGGTTTTCTACTCGGACGAAGACATCGAGAATCGCAAGCCCGAGCGTGAGCTCGAAGCAGCGAAGCGCGACGGCAGCGTCGAGGACGAAGGCTGGCGCATTCGCAAAGACGGCACGCGCTTCTGGGCGAACGTCGTCATCACCGCGGTCTACGATCGCACGAATCGTCTGCGCGGCTTCGCGAAGGTGACGCGCGACATGACCGAGCGTCGTCACGCGGAAGACATCCAGCGCGCGCTGTTCGAACAACGCGAAGCGCGCATGATCGCGGAAGAAGAACGGCGTCGCGCGGAGCAGTCGTGGCTCGCGGCACAGGAAGCGAATCGCGCGAAGGATCAGTTCCTGATGACGCTCTCGCACGAGTTGCGTACGCCGATGACTTCGATCCTCGGCTGGTCGCGACTGCTCACGACGATGTCGCCGCACGATCCGGCGTTTCGCGATGCGATCGCGGCCATCGGACGCAGCGCGGAATTGCAGGCGCGCCTCATCGACGACGTGCTCGATGTCTCGCGCATCGTGTCGGGCAAACTGCAGCTCAACGTCACCGAGGTCGATCTCGCACACTTGCTGGCGACATCGCTCGACACCGTGCGACTCAGCGCCGCGGCGAAACACATCACGCTTGCGACCGCATTCGATCCGCAACTCGGCAGCATCAGCGGCGATGAAACACGATTGCAGCAGGTGATCTGGAATCTGCTGACGAATGCGGTGAAATTCACTCCGCGCTCCGGCACGGTCACGTTGAAAGCGGAGCATCGTCCCGAAGGCGTGCGCATCACGGTTTCGGACACGGGCGAAGGAATCTCACCGGCGTTTCTTCCGCACATCTTCGAGCCGTTTCGTCAGGCCGAGAATGCGAGCACGCGCGTGCACGGCGGCCTCGGACTGGGCTTGTCGATCGTGCGTTACCTCGTCGAAGCGCACGGCGGCACGATCGAGGCGTGGAGCGCGGGAGTCGGCAAAGGCTCAACGTTCAGCGTGACGCTGCCGATTCGTGCGATGCCGGTCGCGAAACCTCGCGAAGAAGCGCGCGTCGAGATCAAACGCAAACTCACCGGCACGAAGATCCTCACCGTCGACGACGATGAAGAAGCACGCAAGATCGTGCAACTGATTCTTCAGCACGGCGGCGCGGATGTCATCGCCTGCTCATCCGCACGCGACGCGCTCGACACCCTCACGAGCTTTCACCCCGACCTGGTCATTACCGACATCGCGATGCCGCACGTCGACGGCTACGAGCTCGCGACACGCGTTCGTGAATCGCACCCGCAGGTTCCGATCGTCGCCGTGAGTGCGTTCCCGAGTGCGAAAGGCAATGTCGCGCAAGGAATGTTCGACGCGTATTTGTCGAAACCACTCGAGCCGACGGATCTCATCGCGACCGTGGCGCGCATTCTGGGGCGCTAGCCAGCTATGGAGTGCGGTGGCGCGAGCCACCGCTTTCGGTGGCAGAAAGCGGCAGCTGGCGCTGCCGCACTCCAAAGGTCAGAACACGTACCGCACATTCGCATTCGCACGCGCGAGCGCATCGCTCAACGCGGTGCCTGGCGTGACGCGGAAGTGATGATTCACTTTCATGCGCAACTGCGGCGCACCAGTCGTCGCCGCAAGCTCCTCGGGCAACTCGACGATCGTGACGGTCACCGGAATCTCGCCCGCGTGCTCTTCGACGATCTCGCGAATCTTCTTCACCGTCTCTTCGGTCATCCGCGGATACGGCACTTCGAGCGCGATCTCTTTCACCTTCTTGTCGCGAATGCCATCGAGCTGCACGATCTCGAGCGCGCTCAAGTCAGGCGTGACCGGAGACTCGTGAAACGCGGCAGCATGCGAGGCGAATCCGCTACCAGCCGCCGGCGCGACCGCGGGTGATTCTTCGATCGAATCGACGGCATCGTTGAACGCATCGATGTCGGACGCCGGCGCACCGCCGAACAACGCCATGTTGTCTTTGCGATCGCCGTACTTTTCGCGCTCGACTTCTTTCGGATCGCGATCGTCTTCCGCATCGTCGAGTCGCAACTCGTACGCGGAAATGCGCGCACCGCGCGATTCGGGATGACCGCCGTATTCGTCATCGATGTGCTGCGCCGCCTGTTCCGCCGATTGCAGCGACGCGGAGCGGCCGGCCTGCTGACCACCAGTGTCTTTCACCGTCGCGGTGACGAGCACCGCCACACCGTTGTCGAGCCAGCGCATGTACTTCGCGAAGAGATCGGAGAAGACCACGACTTCGACAGAGCCGTACTGATCGTCGAGGAAGAACTTGGCCATCATCTTCCCCTCGTTCGGGCCCTTCTTGATCTTCGACTTCTTGATCTGCGACACGATGCCGCCGATGTTCACGACTTCATCGACATGCTTGTACAGAGTCTCTGTACTCGCGTTCGAGAAGAGCCGCAGCTCTTCGCTGAATTTGTTGAGCGGATGCCCGGTGATGTAGAAGCCGAGCGTCTCTTTTGCGTAGCGCAGCCGCTCATCTTCCGGCCACTCCGGCATCGGAGTGGAGCGGCGGGCTCTCAGCCCGCCGTCGATCGAACCGGCGG
>JBQCJC010000485.1:0-10216 GCA_051953135.1 Thermoanaerobaculia bacterium
AGTTTTGATTGCTTCAACTTCCGAAGTCTACGGTCTCAGCATTGACGTGCCGTTTCGTGAAGACGGGAATCTCGTGATGGGTGCGACGACCAAAGGTCGTTGGAGCTACGCTTGTTCGAAAGCGATCGATGAGTTTCTCGCGCTCGCCTACTGGCACGAGAAGAAACTGCCAGCCATCGTCGTGCGCCTCTTCAACACCGTCGGTCCACGTCAGACCGGCCAGTACGGCATGGTCATTCCGACGCTCGTGAAACAAGCGCTCGCGGGACGTCCGCTCACGGTGTACGGCACTGGCGATCAGACGCGTTGCTTTGCGTATGTTGGTGACGTTGTCGGCGCGCTCGTGAAACTGATGGATCACGAAGAATCCGTTGGCGAGGTGTTCAACATCGGCTCGAGCGAAGAAGTCTCGATCACTCAGCTCGCGCAGCGCATCAAAGACATCACGCAGTCCGAATCCGAGATCGTCTACATCCCCTACAACGAAGCGTACGAAGCGGGATTCGAAGACATGCCGCGCCGTGTGCCCGATACGACGAAGATCAACAAGCTCGTCGGCTTTAAGGCAGAGACGAATCTCGACACGATCATCCGCGAAGTGGTGGCGTACCACTCGGGCCAAGTCTCAAAGTAATTCGCGATAAATTGCCAGCGTGTCGTCGATCACACGGTCCAATGAGAAGTGATCGACGACTCGTTTGCGCGCCGCAATGCTCATCGCCGCGCGCTTTTGCGGATCGTGTAACAACGCAATCACCGCATTCGCAAGTGCATCGGCATCGCGCGGCGGCACGAGCAGTCCGGTTTCACCGTTCACGACGATGTCGCGACATCCCGGCGTATCGGTTGTGATCGCGGGAACGCCCGCGGATGCGGCTTCGATCAATGCCTTCGGCACGCCTTCGCGATAGTAGGTCGGCAGTGCGAAGAGCGTCGCGTCGTGCAACACGGCATGCATGTCACCGCGACGGCCCCATGTCTCGACGAATCCTTCGGCTGCCCACGCATCGAGTTGTTCACGCGTAATGGTCTCGGGATTGTCGGGATCGGGCTCTCCGACGATCGCGAATCGCGCGCTCTCGCCCTTCGCGCGAACGATGCGCGCCGCTTCGACGAACTCACCGACACCTTTGCTTGCGAGCAGTCGCGACGCGAACACGATCAGCGGTGGTTGCGACTTTGGATCGCTCGATGGTGTGAAGACTGTCGTATCGACACCCGAGCCACGAATCAATTCCGCCTGCTCGCTCGTGATCCAACCGCGTTTTAGAAAAACGTCGCGATCTTCGACGTTCTGAAAGATCACGCGCATGCGGCGATGCTTCAGCGCGTTCGAGAAGGAGAACGAGAGCGCGCGCCCGAGGAGTGAACGAGTGCGGCGATCGTCGAATGCGTAGCCGAGTCCAGCCACCGCGTTCACGACCGCGGGCACGCGCGTGATGCGCGCCGCGATCGTGCCGTACAACACCGCTTTGATCGCGATGTGATGCACGAGATCGGGTCGCAGGTTGCGATAGAGCCGCACGAGATTCGGAACGGACCGAGCCTCACGCATCACGTTCGTCTTCCGCTGCACCACGACTTCGTGCCACGGCAATCCGCTTTCGAGAATCTTCTCGAGCAGACGACCGCGCGGCGTGGCGACGTGCACCTCATAGCCATTCGCACGCGCCGCGAGCGCCAGCGGTAAGCGGTGCGTCACGAAGAACGCCGCCTCGGCGGCCACAAACAAAATGCGTTTCGGCGTCAACACATCTCCGCTCACGACACGAGCATCGCGTCGTCACGATCGCTGCCGCGCTCCCGGCAACGGCGCACTGCAATCGCGAGCAGCACGGCCGTCGCGACGAGCATCGCACGATGCCGCAACAGCGTGCCGTAGTTACTGATCGTGTACGCGATCGCGGCCGCGATGATCACCGTCACGACCACGAGATACCAGACGAAGGGATCACGCCACGCTCCACGACGAAGACTCCCGATGACGATCGCAATCACGACGAGCAGGATGAGATCGAAGAGAATCGTATCGAGCTCCGCGAACCACATCAGGCCGCGGCCGCCGCCGATCGACACGAGTTCGAGCTTCATTGCCACCCAGCGCGGCAGCAGCAGCGCGGCTGCGCCTGTGATCAGGCGGTCTTTGGTCGTGCGCGGCAGATCGTCCTCGCCCGACGCGGCCTCTTCGGAAAACCCCTTCACCTCTCCACGCGTCGGTGCGCCAGGAGGCAGAACGCGCGCTGCCGGTTTGGGCGACGCGGGCGCAGGCGCCTTCGCTGCTGGCGTTGTGGACGGCGCTGGCGTTTTGGGGGTTATGGCCTTTGTGGAAATTGCGGACGCCGCGGGCGGCGCCGGCCGAGCAACCGGCGCTGTCGTCTGAGGAATCAGGGCGGCACTGGTTGCCGTGGTGGTGACGCTTTGGATTTCCTTGTATGGCGTGTCGATGTGCGGCTTTGCGACCGGCGCTCCCGTCGCATGTCCGGTACGAATGACCGTACCGGCATTCTTATAACTGTCGAGATTCCGTCGCGAGTCTTCGACGACTGTACCGACGGTGCGCATGTCCGCGCGGCCGAGCTTCGCCGGCTGGCGCCAGGGCTGGAGACGCGCAGAGATGGAGGCCGGGATGTACGGACCGCCCCCCATCAGGAAAAGCTGCAGAGAGATCACGCCGATCGCGAGAATGACGACGGCGCGGAGTGCGATTTCTCGTATCGGCTTGCGCACGAACAACACGCTCAGCGACACGAGACCCGCGCTCCCGATCGCGAGCGCGGCGTAGTACCAGCGAACACCGGCGAGTAGATACGCGGTCACCAGCGTCAGACACATGGCGCCCGCGATGTGCCGGGCGCGATTGCCTTCCGGCCGCTTCCACGCCGCGACAAAGCGATCCACCGAAAACGCGAAGAGCACGATCAGGAAGCAGAAGAACGCGTCCTTCAGCGGTTGCAACGACCAGAGAATCCACGTGGGAAGATATCCGATCGCGAATAGCGGTATCGCGGTGACTCGCACGGAAACGTCGTAGCGCGATGCCCATCTCACGATCAGCAGCGTCATCGCCAGAAAGACAGCGACGTTCAACAGGAGCGCGACCGCCGTCGACGTGCCGAACAGATAAAAGCTGAGCGAGATCAGCTTCACGAATGCGACCGAAGGCGACGATGGAGCGATGTTCGCGATCGCAATCAGTCCGTGACTGGCCGCATTCGACGCCGGCGACAGATACTTCACCGCGTCGACGCCGTAAAACCATAACCCCCGCCCCAATTGCAGCGAGCGCCCGAACGGCAGTTCGAGATACGAAATCCAGAAGAGCGCCTGCCCCGCGAACGCGCGAATCAGGAACCCGCCCGCGATCAGATATCGCAGCAGGGGTGAGATCGAATCCGTGAGGCGCCAGAGCCGCCATAAGGCGTAGCCCGCGCCGAGCAGCAAAGCGGTTTGCAGTAGGAAGGGCACGTTCTTGTCTGGCGAAACGCGGCGATGCTACAGGCCGATGCATTTGATGGTCAAGAACCGTAAGTCATTCAAAAATCGCCTCAGGCTGCTTGCGTAATACGCAAAAATAACTAATGATCGCGTAACACCAAGTGCGGCGATTGCCTACATGACGTTCACGCCAGTCACCATTTTTGTCTTCGCGCTGACGGTTTCAGCCGTAGCGACACCGCTCGTACGAGCCTTCGCGCGGAAGATCGGTGCCGTCGCCGCACCGAAGCGTGACCGCTGGCACACCGCACCAACGGCGATGATGGGCGGAGTCGCGATCTTCATCGCCACCATCGCTTCGCTCCTCGTTCTCCGGCCGTCGGCCATCGATACGTGGGTTGTGATCGCGGCGAGCACTGCCCTCTTCGTGGTCGGTCTCATCGACGATTCGATCCAGATGAAGCCGTACCAGAAGCTCGCCGGCCAGCTCCTCGGCGCATCGGCCGTCGTCTACTTCGGCCTCGTCCTTCCGTGGACCGGTTCTCTGTTGCTCAACATGATCATCACGTTCGTGTGGCTCGTCGGGGTCACGAACGCGGTCAACATGCTGGACAACATGGACGGCCTCGCGGCCGGCATCGCGGCAATCGCCGCCATTGCGCTGGCCGCAAACTTCTTTCTCAACGGCCAATTGTTCGAAGCGATGATGCTCGCCGCATTCGGCGGCGCGCTCGTCGGCTTCCTCATCTACAACCACAACCCCGCATCGATCTTCATGGGCGACTGCGGCTCGATGTTCGTCGGCTTTTTCCTGGCGAGCACCGCGCTCCTGAATGCGCAGGGCGGCGGCGGTCGGTCGCGCAGCGTCATCGCCGTGCTCGCGGTGCCGGTGCTCGTGCTCTGCATCCCGATCTTCGACACGACGTTCGTCACGCTGATGCGCAAGCTCGCGGGACGCGCGGCATCACAAGGCGGACGCGATCACACCTCGCATCGTCTCGTCGCCCTCGGGCTCTCCGAACGTCACGCCGTCTGGATGCTGTACGTCTTCGCGATCTGCGGTGGCGCGATCGCCATCGGCGTGCGCAAGTTCCCGCTCGATCTCAGTCTCGCCGCGATCGCCGCCTTCACGATCGTCCTCGCGATTCTCGGCGTCTATCTCGCCGGCGTTCGCGTCTACAGCGAAGACGAGCTCATGGCGGCGCAGCAGAAACCGCTCGTCGCGTTCCTCTTCGACATTTCGTACAAGCGCCGCATTTTCGAAATGCTGATGGACGTGGCGCTGATCATCCTCGCCTACTACGGCGCACACACGATCGTCCTCGGCACCGCGCAACCTGGCTCCATCGGATGGGAGCTTTTTCTCAAGGCGATGCCCGCCATCGTCTTCATCAAGCTCGCGACGTTCCTCGCGTTTGGTGTGTATCGCGGACTGTGGCGTTACGCCGGCGTCGCCGACGGCGTCTTGCTCGCGAAAGCCGTGGCTCTCGGCTCCGTCGCATCGATCGTGCTCGTCGTTTTCGCGTTTCGCTTCGATGCGTTCCCGCGCGCCGTATTCGCACTCGATGCACTGCTGCTCATGATGTTGATGATCGGCAGCCGCTTCGCGTTCCGCATGATGCGCAAGATCTTCCCCTCGCCTCATGCGCGCACCGGCAAACGCGTCGTGATCTATGGTGCCGGTGATGCGGGCGAGTTGCTGTGGCGCGAGCTCAACAACAACACCGCACTAGGTTACCTGCCGGTCGCCTTTCTGGATGATGATGCGCGGAAGATCGGCAAACTCGTCCACGGACTTCCCGTGTACTCCGGCTCAGAATCGATGGCGGAAATCGTGCGCCTGACGCGCGCCGAAGAGTTGTTCCTCTCCACCGATCTTCTTTCGATCGCGAAAGTGCGTGCGCTGGCGGCGGCCTGCGAAGCGCACGGTATGCCCGTGAAACGCATGCGCATCGACATCTATCGCGTAGCCGATCGCGAGCTCGGATGGGTCGTTCCGTCGGCCACCGACACCGCCACGCCGATGTTTCCCACCGCACTCGAGACGCGCCTGCATCCGATTGCGCGTCAGCACCCCGCTGACGATCGCGTCATCGGACACTGAGCAAGCTCGCCACGCGCGTATCCGCTCGCAAATTTCTGCTCAGTGAATCTTCATTCAGTGGAAATCCGCGAAAAAATATGTTCCGGCAAGGCTATTTTGCACACAAATGGAAAGACGTTGAGACGCAAGTCACACTTGCGTTCCTTTCGAGGAGCTATACTGACCGGCATCCGTTTAAGAGGAGGGCAATATGTCAATTCGAGGACTCAAGGTAGTCCTGGCTGGAGCGGTCCTGCTATGTGCGACGCCGCTTTTTGCGCAGGCGACGCGGACGTGGGTGTCCGGCGTCGGTGACGACGCCAATCCGTGCAGCCGCACGGCACCGTGCAAGACCTTTGCGGGTGCGATTTCGAAGACCGCTTCAGGCGGTGTGATCGACGCTCTGGATCCGGGCGGGTTCGGGGCGGTGACGATCACGAAGCCGATCACGCTCGAAGGAAATGGCACGCTCGCCAGCATCCTCGCCAGCGGCACGAACGGCATCATCGTCAACATCACCACCGGATCGAATCGCGACGTCGTTCTTCGTAACCTGCTGATCGACGGCAGCGGTACGACGCTCGGCATCAACGGCGTCCGCTTCCTGGCCGGCGACTCGCTGACGATCGAGAACTGCTCGATCGAACAGTTCTCGGGCTCGGGCGTCGATTTCGAGCCGAATTCGACGGGACGCCTGAATATCATCAACACGACGATCACTCAGGCCGGAACGCAGGGCATCCTCGTTCGTCCCGCAGTCGGGGGCGTCGCACGCGTGGCGGTCCGCAACTCGTCCGTTGTCAAGAACGCCATCGGCATTCGCTTCCAGGACGCGAGCAACTCGCCGATCGCCGGCAGCATCTCGCACTCGCTGATCGCAAACAATACGAGCGACGGCATCTTCGCCGAATCGACCACCGCGTCCGGCATCACGGTCATCGCTGATGACAACGAGGTCTCGCACAACGCCGGCTCCGGTCTCAAGACCTCTGGCGCGAACGGCCGCATCCGCTCCGCGAACAACGTGATCACCGGTAACACCACCGGTGTGAACGCGCTCGCGGGTGAGCTCTGCACGTTCGGCAACAACCAGAACAGCGGCAACTCGGGCAACGGGGCCTTCACCGGCAACTGCGTCCCGGGTAACTCGTAAGCTCCCGTTCACTACCAACAAAAGGCCGCCGGTCAACGGCGGCCTTTTTGTTTTCCGACGACTTCTCGAAAAATGCGCGCGAGTTCCGCTGCGCTCTTGCGCGTCGAGTAATGTTCGAGCGCATATCGCCTTCCTGCTTCGCCCACGTCGCGGCGTAATGTCGCGTCTGTCAGTAATCGCGTTAGCGCGATCTCCCACTCTTCGTCGGTACGCGCTTCGAAATGGGTTTGCCCATCGATTCCAATCTCACGGACGACGCCGACCGGCGTGACGACGAACGGCAATCCACAAGACAAATACTGGATCGATTTGAACCCCGATTTCCCTTCCGCCCACTCGTCCGGGATGATCGGATAGATCGCGATATCGAACGATTGCAGGTCCGTGATCTCGCGCTCGAGACGCCACGGCACAAACTCGGCGTCCAGACCCGGAATCGTTTCCTGCTTACCTGCCCCGACAATGCGTAATCGAAACCGCTGCGATTTCGCCAGACGCTGTAATACCGGAAGAATCGTGGCGACATACGGATACGTCGAATGGGTGCCCATCCATCCGATGACGAGTGGATCATTCGCGAAAGAACCAGGCCGGGGAGTGAAGGCATTCACATCGACAATCGTGGGTAGGATCGACGACGACACGCCGCACGTATCGACATACGACGCGATGGTTGGATTGCCACAGATGACATGATCGGCCAGCGGAATCATGCGCGCGGTCTTGCCGTGAAATTTCAGAATTTTCGCGAGTGCGCCAAACACCTGACTCGGGCGTTCGATGTACGTCGAATCATCAAGGTCGAGCACCATCGGCATTCGTCGATGCGCAAATGATTCGAAGAGCGCGGGGCCAATCAATGCGGCTTCTCTTTGAACGAAGAGCAAATCGTACTGACCGATCTGAAACGCATCGATGATCCGGCGTCCGATACCGGCGAGGATACCGCCCGCGGTTTGCAATGCATTCCGGCGATCGTACATACCGGCAAAAACGCGGTCCGTGAGAAACGTTCGCACGTCAACGTCCACGCCCTCCTCAGCGAGCAGCGGAACGTATTGCAAAAGACGATAACGCGTCGCAGCCGCCAGCAGAGGGTACGTCGCCACGGCAAGAACGCGTAATGGTTTAGGCATTCTGCTTCGCGTCCGGATGATCGGAGCGTGTCAGTACGTAGCGAATCTCATAACAAGGAAAGAGATAACAGAAGCTCTCCTCCCACAGCTCCTGCATGTAGCGACAGGAATTGAAGAGGGCGCCGATTACACGCTTGATCGCATAACGTCCATAGAACGGCCGCGCGGCTTTGAAGCGCAGGTCGACTTTGCGAAGCACGAGGGTTTCCCGGCGAACGTATCCCGGCACAGTGCGGCGGAAAATCGGATCGCGCGCGTAATACGACATGGTGTACAGACCGAATCCGAGACGATTGAGATGCGTGGGATCGGAATGAAAGTACGGGTGAGAAAAATGCGGAACGATGACTTCGAGCTCGCCATCGGGACGCAATAACCGGCTCATCGCATCGAGCATCTCGCCGGCGTCGGGCACATGTTCCAAAAAATGCGAAGACGTCACGAGCTTCGCCCTTCCCTCAGGCAACGCTCGCAGGATTTCCATGGCGTCGCCGACGATGTCGACGGCGTCCGTGTCCAGCATGTCCACGCCGATCGATCCGGGATAACGCTTCACCGGCCCGCATCCGAGCTCAATGATGACATCGTCGAGAGTTTCAGGCCGCGCGAGCAGCCCGCGTTTGTCGTTCATGCGGCTGGCTTCATCCTAAGTGTGAATCCGAACAGCACGATGGTCGTCAGTTCCGCGGCGATCGCGGCTACGACGATTCCCCATAATCCCAGCGCCTTCAGTGCGGTGATTTGAAAAATCGCGGCGCAGACGAGCGTTACAACGGATAGCCGCGCGGCAATGCTCTCCCGACCGCCGGCCTGCACGCGAAATCCGGCCATGGTGCTGAAGACACTGAACAGAGACACGGCTGCAAATGCGACGACGAACGCCGCTCCACCCGGGGGGAGCTTGAACATCGCTCCCATCGGACCCATGACCGATGCCAGCACGCCCACTCCCATCACGATTCCAGTGCAGGAAATGATCGTATACCGAAGCACGATTCTCCGTACCTCCGGAAAATCACCGGCGGTCGTGCGTCGGGTGAGCTCGGGAAAATAGATCAACGCGAGCGAGACCGGCACAAGCATCAATGCGCCCTGCAGTGCGACGGCAAACGAAAACACGCCGAGCTCCGCACGAGGAAGCATTCGTTCGACGGTAAAGATTGCAAGACGCGAATAGATGACGCCGAGAATCGCCTGCGCCGCAAATGGCCAGAACGCTGCAGCAGCCGACAGCACTTCATCGGTGCGCACCGCGATCACCCACCAGCGGCCGATCACAATGCCGATCGCTTCAACACACTTACCTGCGACATACGCAGCGATAAACCATCGTGGTCCGAGCTGCAGGGTGAGAACGATGCCGCCACCAATCGCGAAGACGATCAATCCTGCGGCGACAGCCCAGCTGATCGCACGCGTCTCGCCGGCGACGACGCGCTCCCCTACGGCATTACCGGTAACGAGAAAGAGCACACAAAGAGGAAAGAGCAGCGTGAGATAAACCGCCACTCCGCGATCGACATAACCCGTAGCAATTACGATTGCGCCGCCGCCGAACAACACCGTAACGAGCAGCAAGCGAAACGCGTTGACGGACGCGAGCATGCGCGCCGCACCTTCCGGTGCGAGCATCGCAAGGTTGCGCGGTAATGCGCGCTGCGCGCCCCAGTCGACGGCGAGTTGCGCGATGGTGATCGCCGCGTTCGCGACGGTGTACGCGGCGAGCTCGCCGAGTCCCCAGCGATGCGCGATGAAGAGACCCAGGAGGATCGGCATGCCGCCGCCGATGCCGCGGTATGCGATGAGCGGCAGCGCCGCAGCGATTTCCCGAAACAAACGCGCGGAGTCTATCGCGTAAAACACGCGCGGCGGGCCGTAACGCCCGCCTTCATCGTGGTGGCTTCTGAATGTCGGTCTACTGGAAGTAACCAGTCACGTCGATGATGACGTGGACCGAACCGAAGTTGTTGTAGACGGAAAGGTCCTGCGCCGAGGCCGAGACGCCGACGATGATGCCGTTCGCGAGAGCGGGATCGCTCGCCTCGAAATTGATCATCGAAACGTTCGGACGCGAGCCACCGGACGGCCACACCGCCAGCCAGCTCGGCGCCGTCGCCTGCGTCACGGTGACGTTGAGTGAAACCGCCTTCGCGGTGGTCGGAACGCCGCACAGACCGCGCACCTGGAAATTGCGCGTGGAGTTCGTCGTGAACACAGGCCCGCCGTTTGTCGAGTTCGCATTGCGCGTGTCGACGAGACGGCATGGCGACAACGGGTAGTACTGAAACGGACCGCTCTGCGCGAAAGCGCTGCCAGTCAGGATGAGAGCAGAAGCGAGAAGGGTCAATTGCATCAAGCGTCGCATTAGGGTTCACCTCATTGGAAATAGCCGGTCACATCGATGAGGAA
>JBQCJC010000486.1:0-9023 GCA_051953135.1 Thermoanaerobaculia bacterium
GAACCAACTCGCGGAATATCGGCCAATACCTCGCACCCGGTTCGATAACCCGAACGGCTGGTAGTCCGAGCCATTCGTCCACGATAAACGTTGCTTCGTCGATCGTGAACGCGGCCGGCAATGCGCGCGTTGCTGTGGTGATACGGAGGAATGCGTGGATCACGGACCACGGCAGTCCGATGCGTTCGGTTCCGGAGAACGCGCGCTGCAACCATCTGCGCGCGGGCTCGAATCGCTCATCGAGAGTGTTGTGAGCGTAGATCAGCAGATTCGCGTCTACGACGATCACTGTGACGTTGCCTCGTCGCGCGCTTCCAGCTCATCGAGTAGTTCGAGAGCACGGCTGGTGCAATCGAGGTCGATCAACGGCTTGCCCAGATTGCGTGCGCGAACGAGGTAGGGGGTCGTCACGATGCGGCCGTCGGGTAATTGATCCCGCATCACCTCATTCACGATCTCGTCCCGCGTTTTCCCCACGCGTTCCGCTTCGCGCTCCAGTTTCACCGCCACGTCGTCTTCAAACTCGATGGTTACGCGTCGTGTCATATCGAAATGATACGCGTCACGACGACCGCACCGACGCAGCAACCGCACGTGCCCTCAGCGAAGCAACAAGCGCAGGCGGCCGTGCCGCCCATGTAGAATCCGCCCGCAAATCAGGAGGTACATCGAATGAGCGATGGGTTCGACAAGCCCAGCAGGGCGGAAGACGAGTACTTCGTGCGGCAGGAGCTCGAGCGTCGGAAGAAATGGGCGCAGGAGCAGTCGTCGAAAATTGCGGCGGAAGAAAAAGATCGCATCAAACAGGCGCACTGGATGAAGTGCCCGAAGTGCGGCATGGACCTGCAGGAGATCGAGCTTCACGGTGTGAAAGTCGATCAGTGCGCGAACTGCGGCGGCGTGTTCCTCGACAAGGGTGAGCTCGAGCAGCTCGAGAAACACGAGCACGGCGTCCTCAATCGCGTCTTCTCCTTCTTCCACTGATGCGTTTCCTCGGTCCCGACGAGCTCGCGAGCCTCGTGCATCTCGACGAGATCACGACGTCGCGCGAGCTCGTCGTGGCCTACGGCGCGGGTGCGATCGGAGGCAACGCCGCTGCCGCGTTGCTCTTCAGCGACTACATCGTCCTGCACGACGACGCAACACTGAACGTGGAAACGCCCGAAGCGTGGGCCGCCGTTGCGTGGCGGCTGGGACGACGCGCCCTCGCCTGGGCAGTCAATGGCGAAGAGCCAAACGAGATCATCGACGAACGCACCAGCAAGTCGCCGCAGAGCTGGCTCGCGGAATGGATGCGGCATCGCAGCGTTATGGCACTCGACTCCGCGGCACTGCTCATTCGCGCCCGCGGAGGCGATCGCCTCGAGCGCGCCGAATTCGCACGCCTCTTCGCCATCGGCGAGCCGCAGCACGGACTCGGCGCATTCCTCGCTAAGATCAAGCCGTCCTGGAACTCGAAAGACTCATAGGGAGACTTCATGAGCCGCAACGAAGCTGATGTTCGCAACGCTACCCAGACTCCGGTTCTGCCGCCGAAGGCCGCCGAAGAGCAGCTCAACCTCTTCGCGCCCGAGGCGCTGAAAGATGTGCAGAAGCAGGAGGCGCAGTGGCGCAAAGACGTCCTCGCACCAGTGCTGAACAAAAAGCCGTACTGGAAGAAGGACTACACGACCGTCAGCAGCATGGAGATCAATCCGCTGGCGACGCCGTTGTCGATCGAGAATCAGGACTTCCATGAAATCGCCTATCCCGGCGAGTTCCCGTACACGCGCGGCATTCATCCGACCGGCTATCGCGGCCGGCTCTGGACCATGCGCCAGTTCGCGGGCTTCGGCACGGCGAAGCAGACCAACGAGCGCTTCAAGTACCTCCTGACGCAGGGACAGACAGGCCTCTCGACGGCCTTCCATCTTCCCACCCTTTACGGCTACGACTCCGATCATCACTACAGCGCCGGTGAAGTCGGCAAGTGCGGCGTCGCGGTCGACACGCTCGCGGACATGGAGACGCTCTTCGACGGCATCAACCTCGAGGACGTGACGGTCTCGATGACCATCAACTCCACCGCGCCAATCGCGCTGGCGATGTACCTTGTCGTCGCGCAGAAGCAGGGCGCGGACTGGAAAAAAATCTCCGGCACGCTGCAGAACGACATCCTCAAGGAGTACATCGCGCAGAAGGAGTACATCTATCCTCCGCGCCCGTCGATGCGACTCATCATCGACACGATCAAGTTCTGCACCGAGAACGTTCCGAAATACAACACGATCTCGATCAGCGGCTATCACATCCGCGAAGCGGGATCGACGGCGCTGCAGGAGCTCGCGTTCACGCTGCGCGACGGCATGGAGTACGTCGAGTACGGCATTCGCGCCGGTCTCGATGTCGATGAGTTCGCGCCGCGACTCTCGTTCTTCTTCAACTCACACAACGATCTGTTCGAAGAGGTCGCGAAGTTCCGCGTCGCACGACGCGTGTGGGCGAAGGTGATGCGCGATCGCTACGGCGCGAAGGATCCGCGCTCGTGGCATTTGCGTTTCCACACGCAGACCGCCGGTGCATCGCTCACCGCGCAGCAGCCGTACAACAACATCGTTCGCGTGACCGTGCAGGCGCTCGCGGCAATCCTCGGCGGCACGCAGTCGCTGCACACGAACTCACTCGACGAAACGCTCGCGCTGCCGACGGAGCAGTCCGCGCGCATCGCGCTGCGCACGCAGCAGATCCTCGCGCACGAATCCGGCGTCATCAACACCGTCGATCCCCTAGGCGGCTCGTACTTCATCGAAGAGCTCACCAACAAAATGGAGCAGGGCTGCTTCGAGTACATCAACAAGATCGATCAATTCGGCGGCATGGTCGAAGCGATCGAAGCGGGCTTCCCGCAGCGCGAGATCTGGGACGCGTCGTATCAGTTCCAGCGCTCCGTCGATTCCGGCGAGAAGGTCGTCGTCGGCGTCAACGCGTTCAAGATGGAGCAGGAAGATCCGTACGACATCCTGTACATCGACGAATCTGCGACGACGGAGCAGATCGCGAATCTGAATCATGTTCGTGCGACGCGCGACGCGCAGAAGGTGCAGGATGCGCTGCAGGCACTGCGCAACGCGGCAGCCGATGAGAACGTGAACACGATGCCGTTCATCATCGATGCGGTGAAGGTGTACGCGACGGTCGGAGAAATCTCCGACGCGTTGCGCGATGTGTTCGACACGTATCAGGAACCAGCGTTGTTCTAACGAAACGGCGGGCCTCGAGCCCGCCGTTTTGGTCAGGGATCTGCAGCAGGGTGTTCATGCGCTGCATCGCAATCACTCTCGCGTTACTTCTCGCTACGCCATCGTTCGCCGCTGATCGCGAGCGCATCGCGACGCTCAACGTCGCCGGCACCACGTTGCTGACATACCTCGGCTGCGTCGCGCAATCGAAGTTGTTGAAACGACCGACGAGTCACAAGCGCTGCATCGTTGCGGGCGCAATCGGCGGCACCGGTTTCTATCAGGCGAAGCGATTGGCGGGCGAGGGTCACATCACCACCGCGTGGGCCGTTGCGAATCTCTCGAGCTCCGCGATCGAGAACACGATGCTCGGCGAACATCCGCTCTCGCGCATCGGCTACAGCTTCGGTCCATTCCGTCTGCGTCTCGCAACGCCGTTCGATCGCGAGAGGGAATCGATCGTCGATCTCGATGTGAATCTCGCCGAGGCGGGGTATCTCGCGCGAGCGGTACTCGATGCGGATGACGTCGACGTGCGCGACGGCATGATCTGGTGGGAAACGCGCAATCCCGACGTGCAGGGCGATCTCGTGTTCCACGGCTACACCTGGGGCGCATTTCCCGGCGTGTGGTCCGGCGCGCAGAAACATGTGTGGAACCACGAAGCCGTACACGCGATTCAGTCGCTGCAACTCGATTCCGTCGAGCCGCCGCTCTTCGATCTTCGCGAAGCATCGCGACGCGCGCGAACGCCGCTCCGTATCAGATACGTTCGCGCGGGAGCGCTGAACCTCACCGACAACATCGTGTGGGCACAGGCGCCGTACGAACAGCGATGGGCGGAGATCGAGGCGTACCGGTTCGCGGAGCGCCGCTCTCCACCAAAATAACTTCTTGTCATAACCGCATGGCGTACCTAAAATAATTGGCGCCATAGCATAAATGCGCATGGCTTCCCCGGAAGATCACTCTCTGAGGTGCAACATGCGTTACAGCAGCGCTACTGCAGTTTGCCGCTCGCCGAGGATCGTGATTGCGATCCTGGTCTTCCTGCTGGGCCTTCCTGCCTTCGCCGCGGAGCTCGTGCTCGTGCCGCTCTGGTATCAGGGGCCGGGATCGCAAGGCTCCTACTGGACGACACACCTTTCCGTCTACAACACCGGCAATTACATCGAGCCTTATGACCGCGGCGTATTGCCATGTCAGTGGCTGCTCGATCCATGTCCGCGCGGCTTCTGGAAACAGAAAATGCTCGTCTATCAGGCGCCTGAAGCGTTGTCCGGCGGATTTCTGATGGCGGTCGAAGGCGCGGACAATCTCGCGTATACGTTGCGAGTCTTCGATCAAGCCGCGCAACTCGAAGACCTCGGCGTCGATATCCCCGTCGTGCGTGAGCGCGATCTTCGTACGAACGCGATTCAATTAATGGATATCCCCGCGTCCGATCCCGAGCTCTTCCGTTATCTATTGCGCATTTACGCGATCGGCAATGCGAGCAACCCGATCGTGCGCGTCAACGGCTGGCTCACAATGGCCGATGGATCGTCGGATCTCGTCGTCACGAAAGAAATCAGGCTCACGCAAATTCGACACGGACTCGGCCATTTCTACGGCGAAGAATCCGAGCTCGTGCGACGGTTGATTCAATTCACTGGCGGGATGGGACAGTTGCGCATCGAGATCGAGCCGATGTCGCCGAATCTGCGTTGGTGGGGGATGCTCAGTGCCACCAACAACCGCACGAACGACGTGACCATCGTCACGCCGAACTGAGAAAAATCCCGCATCGTCACAAATCCACGGCACGTGAATCGTTGACGCGTCACGTTTCGGTTACGTGACGTTTGTTTTGTACGCTGTCCGCTTATGATCGCGTCCATCCAACGGAGGACAATGATGCGCGTGCGACACCTGTTAGTCGTGTTGACTCTTCTTTTTGCAACATCAGTCTTTGCGAAAGATGTTTATCTCTCCGTCAGCGGCAAGGCGAACGGATTCTTTTCCGATGCGCGAATTTTTAACCCGTCGTTCGACAAGGACATCGTCGTCACCGCGCGCTATCTGCCTTCGGGCAATGGCGACAACAGCGGCGCCGCTCCGGTGCAACTGACCATTCCGAAGCGCGGGATGAAGGTGTACGACGACGCCGTGCAGTCGATCTTCGGCGGCGGTCCGCCCCTCGGCGCAATTCGTCTGACCTCGGACGATGATTTCGTCGCCACGCAGCGCATTTACGCCGATAAGCGCACCAGTTATCAGCTCGGAACCCTCGGCCAGTTCGTACCGGGACTCGAGCTCTCGAACGCGCTCAGGAAGGGCGTGCTCATTCAGCTCAAATCCGGTCAGGCGACGCTCGGTAATTTCCGCACGAACTGGGGCGGCATGAATCCCAACGGCGTGGTCGCGAACATCGCATTCAAGCTTTATGACCGCAACAATGCCCTCGCCGGAACGAACAACCTGACCTTGCAGCCGTTCGGCGTTTTTGCGCCGACGAATATCGCCGCATTTTTTGGCAATCCGAATCGCGATCTGACCGACGCCTGGATTTCCTTTGAATCCGATCAGCCGGTGTTCCTCTATGCCTCGATCGTCGATAACGGTTCCGAGGATCCGACGTTCATTACGGCGTCATTAGATACGGGCACGGCGCCCGTTGTTCCGGAAGAGTCCATCATTACGATCGTCGCGAGCGATTTTCAGTTTGCTGTAGAGAGCAGCGGCCCGATTCGCGCGGGCGAGCCGGTGAAAATCGTTGTGTCGAAGAGTGGCGGCGCGCACACGTTCATTCTCTTTTCGCCCAACGGCGGAGAGCTCAAGAACGTCAATCTCTCGACGAATGCCCAGACCTTTGAGATCACGTTTCCCACTGCCGGCTCCTACCCGTTTGCGTGCGGCAATAGCAGTTGCGGTGCCGGTCATTTCAGCATGACGGGCGAGCTCGACGTGCAGTAATTTCTTGTCCCTGGACGAACGAGAAACGGCGGGCTTTGAGCCCGCCGTTTTGTTTGTACGCGTCGAGGTTTGGCGGTGTGCGCTGCGCGGGGAGCATGAAGTTTGCTACACTCACGCGCGAAAGCTGGGAGCGTGGGACGGGTGCAGCTAACGGAATTCTTTCGCAGCCGCAGGGGCGGGGAGTTGATTGGGATCGTCATCGTGGCGATCGGCATCAGCCTCGGCGCGGCAATCCTCACGTACCACCCGCGTGATTCCTCCGCGTTTTACACCTCCACTGAAACCGAAATTCACAACGCGATCGGCTACTACGGCGCGACGCTCGCCTGGATTTTCCTCGGCTTCTTCGGTTTCGCCAGTTTGTTGTTTCCGGCCGTTTTGTTAGTGATTGGCTGGAATCGATTCTGGGGACGGGACATCGAATACTTCCACACGAAGCTGATCGGTTTCGTGATCGTGGCATTGTCGCTGCCGCCTTTATTCGATCTCGTGATCGGCAAAGTCTGGATTCGCGGTGCATTACTCGCCGCGGGCGGATATCTCGGACAACAGATCAATCACGCCGTTCGCGGCAACCTCAATACTTCTGGCGCCGTCATCGCGCTCGTGACGGCATTTCTCATTGGATTACTGCTCGCGACGCGCATCAGCCTCGCCGCGGTATTCCTCGCATTGCATCAACAATTCGCCGCGTTAGGCCGGGCGATCTCGATGCATTGGGCGCGATTCTCAGAGCGGCGCCGCAAAGAGCGGATGAAAGACGCGATCGTCCGCAAACATCTGGAGAAAGCCGAAGCGCCCGCATTACGACTCGTGACGTCCGCCGATGTTCCGGCAGCGGCGATGTCGTCATCCGGAGCGTCTGCATTACGCAGCCCCGTCGTGCGCGAAGTGCAGGGACGCGGCAGCTTCCAGATCCGGAAAGTCACAAAGGCGGATCTCCGGAAAGCCGCGGAGGCATTAGCTTCGCAGCCCGAAGGCGATCCCGCGCAGCTTTATCGCAAACCGGAACCAGCACCGGCACCGATGCCTGTGGCCATTGTGCCGCCGGCGCCCGCTGCTCCTGTTAGGCGGACCACGACTTCCATCGAATCGCGCAAACCCGCGCCTGTGCCGCAGCCGCGGCCTGTAGCTCCTGCGCCCATTGAGCTCGAGGATTTCGAAGATCCATTGTGGCTCGATGATGAAGAAGAGCCGATCAAAGCCGAGCCGGCGAAGCCGCAGATCGCGCGCCCGGCGATGAAGAAGAAAGAAACACCCCGGCGCGAGATCAAGCTCACGCACGATCTTCTGCCGCCGATGGATCTCCTTGTTGAAGGTCCCAAACAGGACGTCATCAACGACGAGGTGCATAAGAAATATCTCGAGATCGGACGGCTCATTGAAGACCGTTGCCGCGAATTCTCGGTGGAAGGCGAAGTCACGGCGTATCACCCGGGACCGGTCGTTACGACGTTCGAGTTCAAGCCGAGCGCCGGCGTCAAATACGCCAAGGTCGTCAACCTCGGCGACGATCTCGCGCTCGCGCTCAAAGCGGAATCGATTCGCATTGAGCGAATTTCGGGATCGTCCACGGTCGGGATTGAAGTGCCGAATCGCAAACGCGAGCTCATTGCGCTGCGCGACATCATGGACACGGATGTGTTCAGCGGATCGTCGTCCCTGTTGTCGCTCGCGTTAGGGAAAGACATTCATGGCGAGGCGGTCGTCACCGATCTCGCGAAAATGCCGCACTTACTCGTTGCCGGTGCGACGGGCGCTGGTAAATCCGTCGGTCTCAATTCGATGATCGTCTCGCTGCTGTACAAGGCGCTGCCGAAACAGCTGCGGATGCTGATGATCGATCCGAAGATGGTCGAATTGAAGATTTACGAGGACATCCCGCATCTTCTGCATCCGATCATTACGGATCCGAAACTCGCGTCTGTGGCGCTGATTTGGGCCGTCAATGAAATGGAGAATCGTTATCGTTCGCTTGCCGAGTGCGGCGTGCGCAATATCGATCAATACAATGCGCTGCTCAAAGATCCGGAAGCGCTGCGCCGGGCGAAGAAAATGTCGCCGGACGAGCCGTTGCCCGAAACGGATCAATTGCCGTACATCGTTGTCATCATTGACGAATTCGCGGACCTCATGATGGTCGCGTCGAAAGACGTCGAGGATTCCGTGACGCGACTCGCACAGAAAGCGCGCGCGGTCGGCATTCACTTAATCATTGCGACGCAGCGTCCCTCCGTCGACGTCATTACCGGCGTGATCAAAGCGAATTTGCCGTCGCGCATTTCGTATCAGGTCGCGTCGCGCATCGACTCACGCACGATTCTCGACACACAAGGCGCCGAAAAACTGCTTGGTAATGGCGACATGCTGTTTCTGCCGCCGGGCACCGCGCGCATTCGCCGTCTGCACGGCGCCTATGTGTCGGAAAAAGAAATCACGCAGATCGTCGATTTAGTGAAGAAGAATCAGGGCGAGCCGAAATTCCTCGAAGAAATCACGAAAATCGAGCCCGAAAAGAGCGCCGCAGACGGCCTCGAATATCTCGAAGATCCGAAATACGACGATGCCGTGCGCGTGGTTCTTACGACCGGACAGGCGAGCGCGTCGTATTTGCAGCGACGTCTCAAGCTCGGATATTCGCGCGCCGCGCGCCTGATCGAGATCATGGAAGCAAACGGCATCGTTGGCCCGAGCCAGGGCAGCAAGCCGCGCGAAATTCTCGTGCGCTCCGACGATTACCCGCCAGCCAGTGGTCAGATTTAGGTTGAGAGCGTGATCGTAATCGCGCTTCCGCCAATATTCGACATCGAAGCCTGTACCGCTCCCACATACAACGTGTAGCTGCCGGAT
>JBQCJC010000487.1:0-12630 GCA_051953135.1 Thermoanaerobaculia bacterium
TTCGTTTTGTACTTCGTGATGCCCGCGGCTTCCTCGATGAGACGACGGCGATCCTGCGGTTTGTTGGAGAGGATCAGATCGATCTTGCCCTGCTCCATCACCGAGTAATTGCGGATGCCGAGACCCGTGTCCATGAGGATGTCCGAGATGTCCTTCATGCGGACGCGTTTGCCGTTGAGGCGGAACTCGGACTGGCCGTCGCGGAAGACGCGGCGGTGGATGACGATCTTGCCGTCATCGGCCATCGGGTGATTGCTGTCGCCGTTCGACGTGCCGAGCGTGAGCGTGACTTCGCCCATCGAAAGCGGACGCCGGCGCGCCGAGCCCTGGAAGATGACGTCTTCCATCGTCTCGCCGCGGATGTGAGAGGCGCGGTTTTCGCCAAGAACCCAGATCAGCGCGTCGCAGATGTTGGACTTGCCGCATCCGTTCGGTCCGACGACGGCGGTCATCGCGGCCGGAAACGTCAGCTTGGCGGGGTCATAAAACGACTTGAAGCCGTGAATATCGAGCTGTTGTAAACGAAACATTTCTTAGGAGGGACTCCCGATTGAATCGCGGATCGTAGCAGGGTCGGTGTGCAACTTCACGATTGACGGAACGAAGCGCAGCCGTTCCTGTGCAATGATCCGAACACGGATGAACGTGGATGATTTCCTGCGCCGCGAGATCGATTTGGGAACGTTTCCGAGTGCGTCGTACGCGATCGGATCGGTCGACGGCATTGAGAGGACGAACGCTCTCGGCCACGCGATCGCGGTGCCGATGCGGATTCCGGCGACCGTCGACACGATCTATGACTGCGCGTCGATCACGAAGCCGCTGATCACGACGACGCTCGTGCTGCAGGCCGCGGCCGAGGGCGTGATCTCACTCGACGAGGAATACCGCGGATACACGTACCGCGAGTTGCTCACGCACACCAGCGGACTCAAAGCGTGGCTGCCGCTGTACGCGATGGGCAACTACCTGCGCGCGATCGAGGAGCATGGACCGGAGCGTCCGCGGGGATCGTCGGTGGTGTATTCGGATCTGAATTTCGTGCTGCTGTTCTTCGCGCTGCACGAGATTTACGGCGATTACGTCGCCGCGGCGTCGACGCGAATTTTTTCGCCGCTGGGTCTGCGGTCTTCGATGTTTCATCCATCGATTTTGCTGAAGCCGCGCATCGCCGCGACGGAGTGGGGACAGCGATTCGAAGCGGGCATGTGCGCGGCGCGGTCGATTTCGTTTCATCGGTTTCGCCAGGGATTGATGTGGGGCGAGACGAATGACGGGAACTCGCATCATTTCGGCGGGACTTGCGGGAACGCGGGGTTGTTCGCGACGGCGAGCGATGTCTTCGAAATTGCGCGCGCGTTTGCGTCAGGCGTGTTGGTGGATGCAGCGCTCGTGGCGGAAGCGACTCGCGAGCAGGCGGAAGGGCGCGGGCTGGGATGGCAACTCGCGTTCGGCGGGTATGGTCACACGGGATTTACCGGGACTTCGGTGTGGGTGATTGGCGATCGCGTGAGCGTGTTGCTGACGAATCGCGTGCATCCGTGTGCCGCGCCGGTCGCGATGGCGCGGGTGCGAGAAACGTTTCATACAACTGGAGCGGCGGGCTCTTAGCCCGCCGGGTGTTTGATGATTCGGTGGGCTAAAGAGCCCACCGCTCCACGTTTCCAGCCCCAGTTCTCGGCTTGTCGCCGCAATGAATCCGCGCGCGCTTCTTCGCCGTTTGCTTCCGCGAGCTCGCTGAATAAGAACAACGTCTCGGAGAGCAGCGGATCGCGATCGGTGTAGTCATCGCGGAAACGCGTTTCGAGTAATTCGACGTTGTCGCGATACAAGCGCAGCGCGCTTTCGCGATCGCCCGCGCGCAGCAGGATGTACGCGAGGCCGAGCGCCTGAAACTCCTGAATCTGCGGATGCTGCGCGATGTTCTCTTCCATCAGCGCGCGCGCTTCGTCGAGACTGCGGCCGAGGTGCGCGAGCGAGAGAGCGATGCCTTCCCGTGCCGCGGGATCGTTCGATTGCCGATAGAACTCGATCGCTTCTTCGAACTTCCCTAACAATTTCAATGCTTCGGCACGATGCAGCACGTCGTTCGTGCGTGCAGCTTCCATCACCGCATCTTCGTAGCGCTGCTGCTGAATCAACTGCTGCGCGTTCGTGATCGGCCGCTGCGAAAGCATGTACGCCACAAGCCAGCCGATCCCTGCGATCGAGAGAATCAAAACCCAGAACCACAAACTCATCGGGGAGATGTTGTGGGACGAACGGGTTGCGGCGCAACAGGACGCGGTGCGGCAGGCGGTGTTTGCTGCGGATTCTTCGCCGCGGCGGCTTGTGCCTTCGCAAGCGCTTCGGCTTGTTGCGCGGCGAGCACTTCCGGCGGCGTCACGGCGCCGTTCTCGACGATGAACGTGCGCATCGCCTGCGGGCGTCCTTCGTATTGAAAGTCGAGATTCGGCATCGTCTGCGGTGTCGTCTCATCCGGCTTGTTCGCGAGGTCGGTGACTTCCGAAAGCGGAACCGCGGGTGATTGCGAAACGTCGGAGACATTGCGTCGCGTGACGAACGCGTGCAATGCGGCGAGGAGCAGGAAGCCGACGATCGCGGAGACCGTGACGACCACGCCCTGTCGCTGGCGCGCGTACTCCATCACGCTTTGCGACGTCGTCATTTCCTTCGGGCGGAAGACTTCCTGCAGGATTGCCTGCGTGTCGAGCCGCTCGCCGGTCGCGGTATTCGCGCCGCAATACGGACAGAGCTTCGCCGAGACATCGATCGCGCGATTACAGGCGGCGCACGTGCCCTGACTCATCATTTGAAGTTTATTTCAACGCTGTACGGCGCGGCGATCGGCTCGCCGTTCTCCGTTGCGGGTTTGAATCGCCAGCGCTGCACTGCCGCGATCAACGCCGCGGTGTTGCCGCGCTGCAACGGCTGTTCAACATTCACTTCGCGCACCGAGCCATCGGTACCGATGAACAACGTCAGGCGCGCGGTGCCGCGTCCGCTGATTGGCGGAAGTGGCTGGTACTCCGCGATCGGACGCGTGCGCACGGCGCGACGCGCGATCTGTTGCGGCGCTTCGTTCTGCTGCGAGTTCGAGGTTTGTGGCAAGTCCGTCGCCGTGTTCGGGCGCGGCGCAATCGGACGCTCGACCTGCGGTCGTCGCGGTGCCTGCGCGTATGCAGGACCACCGAGCGTGCGCGGATCGACGAGCGCGGCCATGCGCTCTTTCTCCGCCTTCGCGCGTTTCGCCATTTCGGAGTACTCGACCGCCGAGACCGCGGTGGCGTCGGTGCGGTCGTATTCGCTCGGCAATCCGTTCGGATTCGTCGTCGATGTCGACGTTGCCGAAGGCGCGCTCGTGATTGGTTGTTCGATGCCGCCGGCGCCCGCGGGAATCAGCGGCGTGTCCGCGCGTCGCGGTTTCTGCAGGTTCTCGGTGTTGTGCTCGGCTGCTTGTTGTTCGAGTGTTTCGGGTGCGCGCTCGGGAGCGCCGTCGCGATTGATGACCATGCCGATCGCGAATGACGCGACGAGCAGCATCGCGCCCGCGGCGATCATGAAGATTTTTCGCTTCAACCCGCCTTCTTCCGGCGGCACGTACGAGGCGCCTGGCGACGGCGGCAATGCTTCTGCCGGCGGGGGCACGAGATTCTGATCCCAGTTACAAAACGGGCAGATCGTCGCCCACTGGTCGATCGCACGCTCGCACTTTCGACACTTCTTCTGTTCACTCATCGCTGGTCGGTTGTGCAACCGACATACCGCTCCGCAGCACGACGCCCTCATCCGTGAGATAGAAGTCGCGCAGCGTCACGTTGTGCGCGAGCACCGGGCTCTTCTTTTTCGTGTACGCGTACAACGTGCCGCTGCTCGAGTCGTACGCGATCCAGTGCTTTCCGCGAATCCAGACGCGATCGACGCCGGTCGGAAATTGCGAGGAGCGATTGCCGAAGAGACCGAGGCCGAGGAAGCCGCGCAGAAATCCGCGCGCGACGGCTTTCGCGGTCGACTGCGTGTCTTCGGTGAGCCACACGCGTTTCGCGGAGGGATCGGCGACGGCGAGGATGCGCGCGGTGAGTGCGGTGCCGCCACCTGCGACGGCGATGTCCACCGGCACCGCGCCGACGCTCACTTCGCCGCGCATGGTCATCGTTTTCAGATCGACGACGCGAATGCGCGCGTCGCGCGGATACGCGAGATATGCGGACGTGCCGGCGATCTCGAGATCGCTCGCGAAACGCGGCAGCGATGCGCGTCGCGTGACGCGATCGTTCACGATCTCTTCGAGTACGCCCGCGGTGCGCGAGTAGACGTAGAGCTTTCCTTCGGCTGTGCCGAGAAATGCGGGATCCTGCGACAGCGCAATGTTTGCGCCGCCGACGTGCTGCAACACGCGCGCGTCTCGCGCGAGGAGGTACAACTCGTTGCCGAGAAATGTGTGCGCGACGGGAGTCGAAGCGGTGGTGATGCGCGTCGTGGTCTTCGTATTCGTGTCGAAGATTTCGGCGGTGTCGTTCATCGCATCGAGCGTGACGATTTTTTCAGCATGGGCAGAGAGCGCGATCGCGACGATCAGCAAAAGACGTTTCATCGAATCGCCTCCAGCTTCACCGGTTCGAGCAGCAACGCATCGCGATCGTCGTGCTTCGTGATGCCGAGAATGCGATAGGTGAGTCGTACGCGCGGATCGAACGTGCCCGCGAATTGCGTCGATTGCGCGAAGCGGAACGGGATGTTCTCGATCCTGCCGGATTCGAATGTCGACCCTGCTTCGCCATCGAATCGCACTTCGTTCGTGAATGTCGTCTCGTCCAGAGTCACGCGTTGTTCAGGCGTGAGGCGTTCGAAGCCATCGAGCAATGCGCGCAACTCAGTCGCGGTCGGTGTCGATGACGGAATCGCGATCGATTGTGCGCCTTCGGCTTCGACGCGCAGTCGTCGCAGTGTTTCGTTCCGCGGAAACGTTGCGATGAGTGCGTCGAGCGATTGGCGCGCCGCGCGTGTTTCGCCGCGTTCGAGTTGCTGCAGCGCGCGCTGGAGTTGCGTGCCTCCGGAAGTGCGTGGATGCTCGCGGACGTACGTGCGGTATTCGCGAATGAGCGGCAGGGAGAACGGATTCGCTTCGAACGCGTTCGTGTAGAGCCGCTCGCGTTCCACGTCGCTCGATGCGAGGCGTGCGAGCGCGGTCAACGCCATCACGTCATCGCTGCGAGCCGCAAGCACACATTCGTACTGCGTGCGCGCCTTCGCGAGCTGGTTTTGTTTTTCGTAGAGTGCGGCCAGTCGCAGTTGCGCGCGATTCAGCAACGAGACGTACGCCGCAACATCTCCTCGGGCGGAGCTGTAAATCTCGAATGATTCGAGACGCGCGGCCTCGTTCTGCAATCGTTCGAACGTTTTCGAACGAAGAGTTTCGGTTACGGTCTCGAGCAGCGTTTGTGCTTCGCGCTCTTCGCCCGCTTCGAGTAACGATGTCGCGAGCGCGTGCTGATACACGGCGACGTCGAGTTTCTTCGCGGGATCGACGACCGCCACCGCGTTGCGCGCGGCGCTCACGGCTTTTTGCGGCTTGCCGAGAATGCGCATCGCGGATGAGTAGAGATTCCACGTTTCGGGATCGTCGCTCGCGTAGCGCAGCGCTTCTTCGAGCAACGCCATTGCATCGTTCGGACGATTGAGCTTCGCTTGTGCGAGCGCCGCGTACGACGTCGCCACGGCGTAACGCGAGAGGCTCGAATCGAGACGCGCGTCTTTGCGCTCGCGCTCCGCGAGCTGCAGCGCCTTCGCGTATTCATCACGAGCGAGCGTCAATTCGTTGCGAGCCGCGCGTACGTCGCCGAGGTTGAGACGGCCGGAGAGTTGCGCTTCGAAGGAACGCGATGTCGCGAGTTGCTTCTCCATCTGCGCGAGCTCGAAATCGCTGGCGAGGCGTTGCGTCTGCGCGAACGTTTGCGTCGCGAGCACGAGCGCGAGCAGGAAGCGCTTCATCGCGCGAAGTACCCCTTGCGCGCGCTCACGACTTCGATACCGCGGCGTGGTTTCACGTCGATCGCGCGCCAGCCGCGCTTCGTGCCGTGACTCTGATAGATGACGAGATAGCGGCTGTTGATGTCGGCGAGCACGCGCGCGAGCTCGCTGCGAACCGTGTCGCGCGATGCGGAGACGACCACGCCGCCGGTGTTTTGCGCGGCTCCGTCGAGGAACTTCGTGTGCGAATGCCCGAGGATGATCGCGCTGACGATCGTGCGCGTGCCGCTGATGGCGCGCAGCGCGGCCTCGTCGGTGAGCTGGCTGTTGCGATCGCCGCCGTCGGTGATCACGATCGCGTACGTGCGCTCGTCTGACGCAACGGATGCGAGCGCGTCGCGCAACGACGTCCCGCCCGACGGTGTGAGATCCGTTTTCAGCGCTTCGCCTTTCGCGATCGTGCGCGGCTTCGACACGTTGTGATTGAAGAGCACGAGTGAGGCCGAGTCGCCGTCGCGCAATTGCTTCCGCTCCGCGGTGATTGCATCGAGTGACGCTTCGAGCTTGCCGTTGTTCATGCTCAGCGAGCGATCGACGATGAATGCAAAGTGCGCGGGCGGGCGTTCGCGTTTGATGTCGCGAATCGTTTGTGCGACGCCGTTTTCGGCGATGCGCAGATCGCTCGTCTTCAGCGGTGACGATGAACGCACGCGCACCGGCACTTCGACGAGATCGACGTCGAGCGTTTCGTTAGCCGTGAGTGCGGCCGTGGTGACGCTCGCTGACTCTACGGTCTTGTAGCCGTTCGACGAGACCTTCGCGGTGATCGTGCGCGCGGTGAGCGACGTGCCGAAGTCGAATGCGATGCGATAGGGCGGCGTGCGCGCCACGCCTGCGAGATTGCCGTCGACGAAGAACTCGACGCGATTCACGTTCGGCGTGTCGGTCTTCACTTCGAGCAGTTGCATGCCGATCGCCTGTGAGCCCGGGAGTGGCGAGACGAACGTCACGCTTGCCGATGCCGTAGCGGCGAGGAGGATCGCGAAGAGAAGAGCGAGGCGCTGCACGCGGATGGCAACTCGGCGGCGCGCGTAAGTTATTTCTATTCTGGAGTTTGCCATCCGGAGCGGACGCATTCGTCCGTTCGCGATGACGTCCGAGCGTATACTTCCGTAACCCCATGCATCCGGCTCGTCCTGCCACGCGGTACGGCATCGAGATCTGCGATCACTGCATCGATTGCAAGTGGCGCGGCGACAGTTTCTTCTGTCAATTCGATGCGAAGACGCTCGAGGCGTTCGACGCGATCACGTACACGAATGTCTATCCATCCGGCACGTTGCTTTACGCGGAAGGCGAGCAGCCGCGCGGACTTTTCATTCTCTGTGAGGGCGCCGCGAAGCTGACGATTTCGTCTGGTACGGGAAAGACGCTCATCGTGCGCATGGTGCAGCCGGGCGATGCGCTCGGATTGCCGAGCGTGCTCAAAGGCAATGCGTACAAAACGAGCGCGGAGACGACGGCACATTCGCAACTGAAGTTCGTGCGGCGCGATGATTTTCTGCGGTTCTCCGAGGAGCATCGTGCGGTGTCGTTCAACATCGCCCGGCAGCTCGTCGATGATTGCGAATCGGACGCGGATCAGATTCGCGCGCTGGGACTCGCGAACACCGCGGCGGAACGCCTCGCGCAGTTGCTGCTCGCGTGGTGCGACGAATCGGGACGTCCTTCGGCAAGCGGGTTGCGCATCCCGGTGCCGATGACGCACGAGGAGATCTCGCAGATGATCGGCACGTCGCGCGAGACGGTCACGCGTCTGCTCAAGAGTTTTCGCGAGAAGAAGCTGATCTCGGTACGCCGCTCGTCGATGACCGTGCACAACAAATCGGATCTGGAAGATTTGCTGCTGCCGTGAGAGATCGCGACGTTCCGTCGCAGGACGCCGCTCGTCGATGACGGTGCACAACAAATCGGATCTGGAAGATTTGCTGCTGCCGTGAGTTTGTGACGAACGTCACAACGACCACTCCTCTCGCTGACCATCCGCTTCGTCCGTTCGTCCTGTCTCCATTCCCGTCCGCGCCGCAGATTGACGCGCAACAGAGGAGACAGCAATGAACAACCGAGTTCGCAATTCCGCATCGATCATTCGTGCAGCGTTCGTGAGTGCAGCGCTGCTGACGTCCAACCTCCACGCGCAGTCGCTCGAACGCCACAATCCGTACACGATCGACGGCATGCAGTTGCGCGCGAATCTGATCACGCAGTCGCTCGACGTGCAGGCGATGGAGCTCAGCTCCACGCCGTCGACGACGATCGTGCCGGTGCTGTTCCAGGAGATCGTGCCGTGCCGGTTCGTCAGCACGCTCGCGGCGGATCACTATCCGCACACGTGGGGCGGCTCGGCGTTCCAGCCGAATGAGCGCCGCACGTACAAACCGGTCGGCACGCTCGTCGACGGTGATTTCACGAATCCATGCTCGGAGCGTGTGCCGGCGAATGCAATCGCCGTATCGCTGCGCATCACGACGAAAGGTCCGAACGGCGCGGGGATTCTGTGGCTCGGCGGCGGCGATGTGAGCGCGTTCGGCGCGCGGCCGATTCTGCCGTTTGCGGCATCGTCGGATGCAATGGATGAAGCGAATGTCGTGCTCGCGGATCAGCGCTTCGGTCTGATGGCCGCGGATGCGAGCGCGGATGTCGTCGTCGACATCATCGGCTTCTTCGTCGCCGATCCGAATGCGTTCGGACAGAAGGGCGAGAAGGGCGATCGTGGTCCGCCAGGTCCGCGCGGGGAGAAGGGGGAGGCGGGGGCGCAGGGTGAGAAGGGCGATGCTGGTGCGCAGGGGCCGCAAGGATTGAAAGGCGACGACGGCCCGCAAGGCGAACGTGGACCGCAGGGCGAGAGAGGCGAGACCGGCGCGCAAGGTCCGCAGGGATTGAAAGGCGACAACGGAGCGCAAGGCGAACGTGGACCGCAGGGCGAGAGAGGCGAGCCCGGTGCGCAAGGTCCGCAAGGATTGAAAGGCGACAACGGCGCGCAGGGCGAACGTGGACCGCAAGGCGAGAAAGGCGAGACCGGTGCACAAGGTCCGCAAGGATTGAAAGGCGAAACCGGCGCGCAAGGCGAGCGCGGTCTGCAAGGCGATCGCGGCGAGAAGGGCGAGAAGGGCGATGCCGGCGAGCACGGCGCAAAGGGCGACGAGGGCGCGCAGGGACCACAAGGTCCTATGGGTCCTCAAGGTTCGAAAGGCGACAAGGGAGACAAGGGCGATAAGGGCGACAAGGGCGAGAAAGGCGAATGCGAGATCGGCATCACCTTCGGCTCACGCGAATACGTCTTTCCTCCCGGCGGCGATCTCACGATCAGCGACGCGAACGTGAAGTCGGACAGCTTCATCGTGCCGATCTACACCGAAGTGTCGAACGGCAATGCCATCGGCATCGCGTCGGTCCGCAACGGGAACTTCACCGCGACCGGCTCTCCGAACAAGCCATTCAAGTACATCGTCATCACTCCGCATCACGACGAAGATTGAGCTGCGAGCGCGCACAGCAAGGGAACGAGGGGGGCGCGCCGAGCCGCCGAGGGTGATGAGCCCTCGGCGGTTTTGTTTTTGTAGAATCGCCGCCCCGATGCCCATCGATCCCCTTGCACTCGCAAAACGTCTGATCGACGTCCCTTCACCCACCGAAAGCGAATCCGCGATCGGCGAACTGCTCGAGCGCGAACTGCAGCAACTCGGCTTCGAAACCCAACGCCACGTCATCAGCGATTCGCGCTTCAACCTCTACGCGAGTGCAGGAGGACGTCCGCGCGTCGTGCTGAACTCGCACATCGACACCGTGCCGCCGTGGTTCGCATCGTACGAAGACGACACGCACATTTACGGACGTGGCGCGTGCGATACCAAAGGCATCATCGCCGCGATGCTCGCGGCCGGCGAACGATTGAAAGCGCGCGGCGTGAACGACTTCGCGTTTCTCCTCGTCGTCGCTGAAGAGACCGACTCCATCGGCGCCAAACAAGCCAACGAACACTTCGCGAATCTCGGCTCCGAATACTGCGTCGTCGGCGAGCCCACGGAATCGAAATTTGCGCGCGCATCGAAAGGCGCACTGACGTGCTTCCTGAAATTTGACGGCGTTGCCGCGCACTCCGCCTATCCGCAACTCGGCGACAGCGCGATCAACAAAATGGTCGCGGCCATCGCCGAGATCAACGCCACCGACTGGGGCTCGCACGACATTCTCGGCAACACCACCGTCAACGTCGGCGTCGTGCGCGGCGGCGAGCGACCGAACATCATCCCCGCCGAAGCGGAATGCGAATTGATCTTCCGCCTCGCCACGCCGCTCGAAGAAACGCAGCAGAAACTCGCACAACTCATCGCGAAGCATGGCGGCCGCATCACGCTCGCGCGCGGCAACCCTCCGCAATTCATGATCGTGCCGGAAGGGCAGGAGTCGCAGGTCGTCTCGTTCAACACCGACGTGCCGTGGCTCGGGAATCTCGGCAAGCCGTTGTTGTTCGGGCCGGGATCGATCCTCGATGCGCACGGCGCGAAAGAGAAGATCGCCAAACAGGATCTGCTCGATGCCGTGACCACGTACGAGGAAATGGTCGTGGCGCTGCTCGAAGGGAGAGTCTCGTAAATCGTATGGATATCTATCTAATTGCCGCGGTGCGTACGCCGATCGGAAAATTCGGCGGCGGACTGGCATCGCTCACCGCGCCGCAACTCGGCACCGCGAGCGCGAAAGCGACGCTCGAGCGCAGCGGCATCGATCCGAACGCGATCGATGAAGTGGTCTTCGGCAACGCGCGCCAGGCGGGCGTCGGTCCGAATGCGGCGCGACAGGTCGCGATTCGCAGCGGTCTGCAGCACGAAGTGCCGGCGTACACGGTGAATCAGGCGTGTGGCTCAGGACTGCGCGCGATCATCAACGCATTCAACGAGATTCGACTCGGCAACGCGAACGTGATTCTCGCGGGCGGCGTCGAGTCGATGTCGAACACGCCGTATCTGTTGCCGCGTGCGCGCTGGGGCTATCGCATGGGCCACGATGAAGTCATCGACGGCATGACCCGCGATGGATTCATGTGCCCGCTCGCCGACGAAATGATGGGATCGACCGCGGAGACACTCGCGGATCGATACAGCATTTCGCGCGACGAACAGGATCGCTACGCGGTCGAGTCGCAGAAGAAAGCGGGACGCGCGTACGACGAGAATCGCTTCGCAAACGAGATCGTGCCGGTGACGGTCGAAGGCCGCAAAGGCAACGTCGTCATCGACAAGGATGAACATCCTCGCTTCGACGTCGACCTCGGCAGCATGGCCAAACTGCCGCCGGTGTTTCGCAAGAACGGCAGCGTGCATGCGGGCAATTCGAGCGGCGTGACGGATGGCGCATCGAGCATGCTCGTCGCCAGCGAAGCGGCCGTGCGGCAACACGGATTGAAGCCGATGGCGCGCATCGTCGGCTACGCACAAGCGGGCGTCGATCCGAAAGTCATGGGACTCGGTCCCGTGCCCGCGACGCGGAAACTCCTCGAGCAAACCGGCACGAAGCTCGACGACATCGATCTCATCGAATTGAACGAAGCGTTTGCCGCGCAGGTGATCGCGTGCGATCGCGAGTTGCATCTCGATCCCGCGAAACTCAACGTGCACGGCGGCGCGATCTCGTTAGGTCATCCGATCGGCGCGACCGGCGCGCGCATCACCACCACGCTTTTGCACGCGCTGCACACGCGCGAGCAGAAGCTCGGCCTCGCGACGTTGTGCATCAGCGGCGGCATGGGGCTCTCGCTGCTCGTGGAGAAAGCGTGATGGCCTCGCGCATGATCTTCACCGACTCGCATTGCCATCTGATGATGTCGAACGCGGAAGTGAATCTCGCCGCCGCGCGCGCCGCCGGGGTGAAGGGATTCGTCATTCCGGCGACGAAGCTCGACGATGCGCCGCAGGCCGTCGAGATCGCGAACAACAATGACGATTGCTGGGCCGCGGTCGGCTTTCATCCGCACGACGCGAAGCATTGCGATGACGCTGCGTTCGCGGAGATCGAGCGACTGGCGCGCGAAACGAAAGTCGTCGCGATCGGCGAGATCGGTCTCGACTATCACTACGATCACTCGCCGCGCGAAACGCAGCGCGCCGTGTTCGAGCGTCACATCGCGCTCGCAAAGCAGCTCGACAAACCGATCATCGTGCACAACCGCGAGTCGACCGACGACATGGTCGAGACGCTGACGCGCAGCGGCGCGCGCGGAATTCTGCATTCGTACACCGAGTCGCTCGACATCGCGCGCAAGCTCGTCGATGCCGGCTTCTTCATCTCGTTCTCCGGCATCGTCACGTTTCGCAACGCCGACTCGCTGCGCGACGTCGCCCGCGCACTGCCGCACGATCGCGTGCTCATCGAGACCGATACGCCGTACCTGGCGCCGGTGCCGTACCGCGGTCGCGACAACGAGCCCGCGTACGTCGTGGCCATCGCGCAATTGCTCGCAAAACTGTGGGACGTGCCGCTCGAACGCGTGGCCGAACAGACGACCGCAAATTTCGAAGAGGCCTTCTCGGTTAAACTCGCGAGCCGTTCGGAATGAGCCAGCCCGATTTATCCGTCGTCTTCCCGGTTTACAACGAGGAA
>JBQCJC010000488.1:0-5144 GCA_051953135.1 Thermoanaerobaculia bacterium
TCGACTTCCTCCCGCAGCCCACCGGCGAGATCGGCATCGCGTTCGGAGACGTCTCCGGCCACGGACTGACGAGCGGCATCGTCATGGCGATGGCGAAGAGCGCGCTGCTCGTGCAGATCGATCACGATCCCGCGCCGCGTAAGGTCATGGATGTCTTGAACGACATCGTCATCAAGACCGCGCCGAAACGCATTCTGATGACGTTCTTCTTCGGAATGCTCGATCCGCGCTCGCAAACGCTGCGCTTCTCCTCGGCGGGTCATCACGATCCGTACGTGTATCGCGCGGCGACTCGAACTCTCGAAGCGTTGTCGTCATGGGGATTCCCGTTAGGCGTGCGCCGGCGCGATCCGTTCCGCGAGCACGTCGTCGAGTTCGAGCCGGGAGATCGTCTCGTGCTCTACAGCGATGGACTCATCGAAGCGATCGATGATGACGGCGAGCCGTTCGGCTTCGAGCGTTTCGAGCAGATCATTGCGACGAACGGACATCTCAGCGCGGACGAGATGAAGAAAGCGCTGCTGCAGGCGGTGAAGAAATTCACGCGCAACCGGCCGCCCGAGGATGATCAGACGCTGGTGGTTGTGGCGTTTGAACAGGAAGCTGAAGAGTTTGTGCCGCGAGCGGCCTCCGACGTCGAACGCCTCGCGCACGAAACAGTTCACTGAGCGGGCACATCCGTTCTGCTACCCTTCCGCCATCACCGAAAAATGGAGGGAGAGAACCATGGCAACACCACCGAAAGAGTTTTACTACCAGCTCAGTCTCAACGCCCAGGACACGAGCCAGGGCCACTACGTCTCGATCCAGCCTGATCCGAACATTTCGCTGATGCAGGGCGGCTTCTCATTCGCGGTGACCGTAGCGCAGGCCGCGAGCGTCACGATCTATCCGCAGGTCGCACAATTGCAGATTCCGCCGTCGAGCGCGATCGGCGGCAGCGTCACGATCGTGACCGAGCTGACGAACATCGCCGGCGGACTCAATGTCAGCCCCGCGGCCGAAACGCCGTTCACGATCACCTGCTGGGGCGCGGGCGGAAAAGAGCTTGGATCGAAAACCGTCGAAGTGGGACAGACGTCGGTGTATTTCGACTTTGCGGTCCAACCCGGCGACGGCATGACGAAGGCCGAAGCATCGGCCGCGATCAAACAACACTGCATGTAGTTTGGATGCAAGTGGAGCGGCGGGCTCTTAGCCCGCCACTTCAATCACAGGCGGCGGGCTCTTAGCCCGCTGCTTCACTTTCTGCGGATACAATCCGCGCCCTATGGCCCAAGTCGAACCAAACAAGATCATCTATTCGATGGTCGGTGTCTCGAAGTTCCACGGCAAGAAGCAGGTTCTCAAAGACATCTACCTCTCCTATTTCTACGGCGCAAAGATCGGCGTCCTCGGCCTCAACGGCTCTGGTAAATCGACGCTGCTGCGCATCCTCGCCGGAATCGACAAAGACCATCTCGGCGAGACCGTGCTCTCGCCGGGATACACCGTCGGTCTGCTCGAACAGGAACCGCAGCTCGACGAATCGAAGACCGTGCGCGAGATCGTCGAACAGGGCGTGCAGCCCGTGCTCGATCTCCTCAAAGAATTCGACGACATCAACAACGCCTTCGGCGATCCCGACGCGGACATGGACAAACTCATGGAGCGTCAGGGCAAAGTGCAGGACAAGCTCGACGCCGCGGGCGCGTGGGATCTCGATTCGAAACTCGAGATGGCCATGGACGCGTTGCGTTGTCCGCCGAGCGACACTCCGGTCTCGACGTTGTCCGGCGGTGAAAAGCGCCGTGTCGCCTTGTGTCGTCTGCTGTTGCAGGAGCCGGACATTCTTCTCCTCGACGAGCCGACGAACCATCTCGATGCCGAATCGGTGCAGTGGCTCGAACAGCATCTGCAGAAATACGCGGGCACCGTCATCGCCGTGACGCACGATCGCTACTTCCTCGACAACGTCGCCGGCTGGATCCTCGAGCTCGATCGCGGCGAAGGCATTCCATGGAAGGGCAACTACTCGTCGTGGCTCGAGCAGAAAAAGAATCGACTGCAGCAGGAAGAGCGCGCCGAATCGAATCGACAGAAGACGCTCGACCGTGAGCTCGAGTGGATCAAGATGTCGCCGAAAGCGCGTCATGCAAAAGGCAAGGCGCGCATCAACGCGTACGAGAACCTGCTCAATCAGGAGACAAAGGAAAAGGTTCAGGAGCTCGAGATCTACATCCCGCCTGGTCCGCGTCTCGGAAACATCGTCGTCGAATCGAACGAAGTGTCGAAAGGCTACGGCGACAAGCTGCTCGTCGACAACATGACCTTCCAGTTGCCTCCGGGCGGCATCGTCGGCGTGATCGGTCCGAACGGCGCCGGCAAGACGACGTTGTTCCGCATGATCGTGGGACAAGAGCAGCCGGACAGCGGAACCATTCGCGTCGGCGAAACGGTGAAGCTCGCGTACATCGATCAGAGCCGCACGCTCGATCCCGAGAAAACGATCTTCGAAGAAATCACCGGCGGCGGAGACATCGTGCAGCTCGGACCGCGCGAGATGCAGTCGCGCGCGTACGTCGCGCGCTTCAACTTCAGCGGCTCCGATCAGCAGAAGAAAGTCGGCGTGCTCTCCGGCGGTGAGCGCAATCGCGTGCATCTCGCGAAGATGCTGAAGGAAGGCGCGAACGTGCTGCTGCTCGACGAGCCGACGAACGATCTCGACGTCAACACGATGCGCGCGCTCGAAGAAGCGCTCGAGAATTTCGCGGGATGCGCGATCGTGATCAGCCACGATCGCTGGTTCCTCGATCGCGTCGCCACGCACATCCTCGCCTTCGAAGGCGACAGCGTGGTGACGTTCTTCGACGGCAATTTCACCGAGTACGAAGAAGACAAGAAGAAGCGCCTCGGCGCCGACGCCTCGCAACCGCATCGCATTCGTTATCGCCAGATGACGCGTTAGGTCATGCGAGTCCTCCGCGCGCTCGCGGTTCTTTACTTCGCGCTGCAAGCCTCCGCGTCGATGACGACCACGGCTCTCACGGGCGGGGTCGTCATCGGCAATGCACCGGGCGCTGGCGTCACCGTCACCGCAACATCGAGCGCGCTGCCGCACGAGCGCACGACGATGACGAACGCGCGCGGCATCTACTGGCTCGACGCGCTTCCTCCCGGCACGTACGACGTCACGTTTTCGAAAGTGGGACACACGACGCTCACGCGTCGCGCGATCGTCGAGCTCGCACGCGTCGCACGCGCGGACGGAAAGCTCGAACCGAACGAAGACGAAGAGAGTGTGACGTCGACGGCGTCGACACTCACGGTTGCGGAGACGACCGCGATCACATCGACGATCACGAGCGAAGCATTGCAGCGCATGCCGTTGGAAACGACGGCCAATGGCGCGCTGAAACTGTTCTCGCAGCGCCGATACGAG
The DNA here is from genome assembly GCA_051953135.1 of Thermoanaerobaculia bacterium. Taxonomy (GTDB): domain Bacteria; phylum Acidobacteriota; class Thermoanaerobaculia; order Gp7-AA8; family Gp7-AA8; genus QHVT01. The sequence continues at coordinate 3,422 of JBQCJC010000488.1, forward strand.
AACGATTCATTCGACGGTGTTCCGCTGCCGTTTCTAACACCGATCGGCGAAGAGACGACCGATGAAGTGACGATCGTGCACGCTGCTGCAGGAGCGGAGATCGATCGTTCACGCGGTGGCCTGATCGCCATGCAGACGCGCAGCGGCAGTGATGCGCTCGCGATGTCGCTGCGCGCCACGTTCACGAATGATGGTCCGCTTTTCGAAGGCGCGGCCGGCGGACGCATCATCGAAGAGAAGCTATGGTTCTTCGCGAATGCGTGGAAAGGCGACGACGCGTGGCGCGGCGTCAATGACTTGCACGGCTACTTCGGCAAGTTGAGCGCACAACCCGCGGCGGCACATCACATCGAAGCAGAGATGCTCGACAGTGATGCGAGCGAGGCGGTCAATGACAGCCTTACCATCGCGGCACTGCGTTACACGGGCGTGTTCGGTGCAAACACGACCGCGCAAGCCTTTGCGTCTCATGCAACAGTGCCCGCGTTCAATCCGGGAACGAGCACCGTCGCGCAGGAAGACACGCTGTCGCTGCGCGCGTCGCACACTCTCGGCGATCACGTGCTCTCCGCCGGTGCCACACGCATTGAAAACGACGACGCGTACTTTGTGAACGATCGCGTTTCGATCGCGCGCTTCACGCTCAACGCCGGCGCGCGTTACGAACAGGACGAGCTCGCACCTCGCGCTGCGCTCGCGTTCGATTTGCAAGGCGATGGACGCCGCGCGTTCTTCGCGAGCTGGGGCGAGTACGAGCAGCGGGACATCACGACGCTCGGTTTCGCCACCGCGATCGGCACCACCGGCATTGCGCGCATCGACGCCATTCGCCGCGAACACGAAGACGACGAGTTGCGCGTCGCTGCGAACTATCGTTTATTTGATCGTTTCGAAGCCGGCGCCACGCTCTCGCACCTGGACGATGACGACCTCGGCACAGCGTGGCTCGGTGCCGGATTTCCGATCGGCGATCACGAGCTCGGCGTCACGCTGCTCGAACGATACGCGACTGAAACATTCGTGACCGATTTCGCCGCGCGTCTGACACTTGCGACACGCGTTTCTCTCCGAATCGGCGTCGATCTGACCAACGCGCTCGACGCGAAATTCGCTCCCGAACGACGCGCCGCGCGCCTCTGGATCCGCTGGTTTCGCTGACGAAATTCAGGTTCTCGTCACGCTCCGTTCGAATTTCCGAATTCCGCGACGTTTCGGCGCACGCCGCATCGCGTGTAAATTTCCTCTTTACATACGTTTAACAAATCATTTCCTCATGGAAGCCCTGTTGCAGTAAGGTGCCAGCTATCCAGGCCGTGCAGCGGTGTGCGGCTTTCGTCCAAAAAAGCAGGAGGAACAATGAGATCAGGTTCTCGCCTTTTGATGGTGGCCGCGATCTGTCTGCTCGCAACATGGGCAGCATTCGCTCAAACCACAGCCACGCTGTCGGGTACGGTAACGACCGACGGTACGCCCCTTCCGGGCGCAACGGTGACGATCACGTCGCCGAATATGCAGGGCTCCCGCACCACTACCACGGGTGATGCAGGCGGCTACAGCTTCAACGGTCTTCCCCCGGGCGTTTACGCCGTAAAGATTGAGCTCTCGGGAATGACGACCGTGACCAAGTCGGTCAGCATCGGTGTCGGCCAGGCCGGCCGCGCGGATGCCGATCTGAAAGTCTCGGCGGTTGCCGAGGCCATCACCGTCACGGCTACGGCTCCGA
>JBQCJC010000489.1:0-6038 GCA_051953135.1 Thermoanaerobaculia bacterium
GCGCTTCTTCGATGCGCATGCGCGCGGCGACGATCGCTGGTGCCGATTGCCGCGCGCGATTGAGCGCGTCGCTCCAGGTGATGGTTTGTTGCGCGCCAAGCGGCAGCGCGAAAAGCAGGGCCAGGCCTGCCGGTCTGATGACTCGATGCATGAGCTCCTCGTTTGAGTTCGCGTGATGGACGACGCGGAAGATCAGACGAAGAGCGGGACGTGGAAGATGTCGGAAGCGCGCGGCGACGGCGGCGCAACGACCGGCGATGCGAACGAATCGAGCATGAACGCGCGCGTTACGCCGTCGATGTTCGACTGCACGATCGCTTGTCGCGCATGCGAGCAACTCGCGCAGACCGCGCACACGGGGGGACAGTTCGCGCCGTCGCGATCATCCGGACACGGCTCGAAGCACACGGACGCAAACGCGATCGCGCCGAGAAATTGCGCGGCGAGGATCGCGAGCAGCGTGAATGCAAGAGCGCGACGGGACATCCGCGAAGAGTTGTACCACAGCCGGCCGGCACGACTGGCTGCGCCTGTTGCTGCGCTACGGCACGTGCGGCAGCTTCGTCGGTGCAGTCGTCGCGGATGCGGAGGCGATGAAACGGCCGTTTCATTCGTACCCATCGACTGAATGCGTCGCATTGACAAACAACGCCGCCTGCGCGACCATCGCCGATCTTTTTCCGGCTTGCTGTGGTGTAGCTCAGTTGGTAGAGCGGCGGATTGTTAATCCGTTGGTCGGAGGTTCGAGTCCTCCCGCCACAGCCAAATTTCCTTTCGTGGAGATTTGACGTGGCCGATTCCTCACGCGATGCCGCTACTCCTTCGCGATGGCCGGTCGAGGCGCGCGACGCAGCTGGTCGGGGACTCGCGGCGAACAACACGCGCGGGTCAACGCGACACGATCTCGATGCAGTTCGCGATCGTCGTTCAGCGACGACATTACCGCCTCGAACGCGGCGCGCGCGGTTGGATGCTCCGGCGGCGTGATTGCGTAGTTCGCCCACTTGCCCTCGCGTCTGACCGAGACCAATCCCGCGCTGCGCAGATAGGCCAGGTGCCGGGAAATCTTCGGTTGCGGCTCGTCGAGCACTTCGACGAAGAAACAAACGCAGACTTCGCCCCCCGCCATGAGGTGCAGCAGCCGAACACGCGTGCGGTCGCTCAATGCCTGAAAGAGCTCTTCCAATGCTTCAGCGGTCGTTTTCGTTTTGGGCACGGGCCGATTTTTCATATTCGCCTTGACAGATGTATTCGATCAACCTACATTCATATTCGCCATAACGAATATGAGGAAATGATCATGACATCTGACGTTCAGGTTCTCAAGGCCCACGTTTCCATCAATGTCCGCAACGTCGAGCGCAGCACGGACTTCTATCGGAAGATGCTCGGTATCGAGCCATCGAAAGTTCGTACCGGCTACGCCAAGTTCGACGTTCAGAATCCACCGCTCAATCTCGCGCTCAATGAAGTGCCGACTCTCACGGAGGCGGGGGCGCTCTCGCATCTCGGCCTGCAGGTCAGCTCAACCGATGACGTGCTCTCCATCCGCACGCGGTGGGCCGAAGCCGGCCTCGTCACGCGTGATGAGATGCAGACGGATTGCTGCTACGCCACGCAGGACAAGACGTGGGTACACGATCCGGATGGCAATGAATGGGAAGTCTTCGTCGTGCTGAAGGACAACCTGCCGGAAGTGACGAGCTCCGCCGCTACGTCCTGCTGCACGACCGCGCGCGCATGCAGCGTCGACACGGCCACTGCCTGACGCGATCAGTGCGCGCCTTCCTGAGTATTTACTTCGTGTTCGCGACTAAAACGAACATCCGCAACTGCTGCTGGATGGCATCGCGCACGATTCGGAAGGCGCGCAGTTTCTGCTCCTCGGATCCACTGATCGCCGTTGGGTCGTCGAAGCTCCAGTGAATTCGTTCCGTCGTGCCGGGAAAGATCGGGCAACTCTCGTTCGCGCGATCGCAGACGGTGATGACGAAGTCGAAATTCTCACCGGCCAGCTCATCGACGGTTTTCGACCAGTGGCCGGTGATGTCGATTCCGATCTCGCGCATCGCCTCGATCGCGAGCGGTTGCACGCGCGTCCGCTCCGTCCCTGCGCTCCTGACGTCGAACCGATCGCCGGCCATTTCGCGCAGCAGTCCTTCGGCCATCTGACTGCGGGCAGAGTTGTGCGTGCAAAGAAAAAGAACTCGCTTCTTCATGATGATCTGTTCTCCGATCGGTGCGATCTGCAACGTGTCAGGCGGTGCGTGGCTTCGGCTCGAACCAGTGCCGCGTCGAAATGCACATCCGGCAGACCGACAGCATCACGGGCACTTCCACGAGCACACCGACGACCGTCGCGAGAGCCGCTCCCGAGCCGGGGCCATACAGTGCGATTGCCGTTGCAACCGCAAGCTCGAAGAAGTTCGACGCACCGATGAGCGCACCCGGTGCGGCGATCGGATACGGAACGCGGAAGAGTCGCATCAACCCGTACGTGAGCGACGAGTTGATGTAGACCTGCAACAGGATCGGGATCGCGATCAGCAGCACGTGGAACCAGCGCGTGGTGATGTTCTCCGCCTGAAACGCGAAGATCAGCACGAGTGTCGCAAGAAGAGCCACGATCGTGACCGGCGCAAACCGCGTTAGGAATTGGTGCTCGAACCAGTGCGCGCCTTTGCGTCGCACCAGAAGGAACCGGCTGATCGCTCCGAGCGCGAGCGGGATCACGACGAAGATGACGACCGAATACAGCAGGACGCGGAATGGCACCTCGAGTCCGGCCGCCCCCGTGATGAGGAATTTCACGATCGGCGCGAATGCCACGAGCATGATCAGGTCATTCACGGATACCTGCACGAGCGTGTACGCGGGATCGCCATCGGACAGATAGGACCAGACGAAGACCATGGCTGTACATGGCGCGGCGGCAAGGATGATTACGCCGGCGATGTACTGATTCGCGAGCTCGGGCCCGATGAGCGGCAGGAAGAGATGCCGGAAAAAGAGCCATCCGAAGAATGCCATCGAGAACGGCTTCACCAGCCAGTTGACGATGATCGTGATGAACAGCCCCTTCGGCCGCTGTCCGACGCGCACGATCGACCCGAGGTCGATCTTCAGCATCATCGGGTAGATCATCAACCAGATCAGAATCGCGATCGGGATGTTGATCTGACTTCCCGTCCCGAACTCGAGTTGCTGCAGCGCGCGAACGGCAGCAGGCGCCAGTTTGCCGAAGACGATTCCGGTGATCATGCACAGCGCCACCCAGATCGAGAGGTAACGCTCGAAGACATTCATTCTCTTTGCGGACGCGGTCACGGCTTGAAGTATATTCGCATTCGCGAATATACAATGCCGGTACAATTCCGCCGATGTCGCGACGCACGGCTTCGAAATCTGTCAGCGACAAGTTCGCAGCGTTCTCCGATCCAACGCGCCTTCGCATCCTCCATCTGCTCCGCGATGTCGAGCTGTGCGTCGGCGAACTGGTGACGATCCTCGACATGCCGCAGCCGACGATCTCGCGACATCTCGCATATCTCCGGCGATCGGCGCTCGTCGTGACGCGGAAGAGCGGACAGTGGATGTACTACTCGATCGCGCCGGCCCGATCGGAGTTTCATCGCAAGCTGCTCGATTGCCTCACGGCATGTTTTGCTGACGTGCCGGAGTTGAAGAAGGACGCTGTGCGCGCCAGGAAAGTAAAGAAGGCTGGAGGCTGCTGCGAGTCTTAAAATCCTCGGCCAGCAATACAAGAGAAACCACACATGAGCACCCCGATCGACAAGCCAGGAAGCACTCCGCCGGTCCCGAATCAGCCGATCGTGCAGACATCGACCGCGTTCGTCGGCGGCGAGATCACGATCCAATACGGCTTCACGCCGAAGACACAGCTCGCGTTGTACAGCTACGTCGATGACGGCATGCATCTCATCGGCGCGTACGCGATGTACGACCTCGTGTTCAACACGACGCAGTTGTACTGGCTGTTCGAAGCGAAAGCGTCGGGAACGTACACGGTGCAGTTGCAATCGGTTCCGCTCGAATCGACGGATCCGACGACGTATCCGACCTTCAGTGTCGTGGTGAAGTAGCCGCGCGAATCGCGCGTGCGCGTTCGACTGCGCCCGGCATGTCGGCGTGAATGCAAATCGTGTCGAAGGCGATGGTGATTCGCGATCCGTTGCGCGCAATGACGATGCTCTCGTTTGCCAGCAGTTGCGCTTGTGCGACTGCTTCGTCGATCGTGAGCGTCGAGCCTTCGATGCTGCGCGGTGTGAGTGAGCCATCCAATTCGTAGCGACGATCGGCGAATGCCTCGCGGATGACGCGCGTTCCGGCCGCGCGCGCGGCTTCAGCCATTTGTGAGCGATCCGGTGCGACGAGCGCGATGCTCCCATCAACGCTGCGCATTGCGTCGATGATCACATCGGCAAGGGCGCGATTCTTGTGCGCGTCGTTGTACAGAGCGCCATGTGGTTTCACGAACTCGACGGTCGTGAATTTCTGCAACGCGCGGATTTGCTCGATGAGCGAATCGCGCAATGCGATCGGATCGATCGCGAGTGAACGGCGGCCGAAGTGTTCGCGATCGGGATACGACGGATGCGCACCGGTGCGCACGTTGTGCGCGCGTGCGTGATGCGCTGCGTCGCGCATCGAGTCGTCGTCGCCGACATGACCACCGCAGGCGATGTTCGCGCTCGTGATGAGCGGCCACAGCTCGTTCTCGCCGGGCGAACCTTCGCCGAGGTCGGCGCTGAGATCGATCACAGCTCGGTGCCTTTCGTCTCGGGCAGAAGCCAGATCAGCGCCGCGCCTAACGCGAAGAAAACAGCGTCGCACGCGAGCGAGAATCCGAGTCCGTACTGCTTCGCGGCGACACCGATTGCGAACGGTGCAAGCGACGACACGAGGCGGCCGAAGTTGTAGCAGAAGCCTTGTGCGCTCGCGCGAATACGCGTCGGGAAGAGCTCCGCGAGCATTGCGCCGAACAGCGAAAAGTATCCGTGAGCAAAGTAGCCGACGAGCGGACCAACGATCAGCAACGTGATCGTCGATCGCGCGCCAAATGCGAAGACCGGCACCACCGCCGTCGCACCGATCATGAACAGCGTGAACGCGGGACGGCGTCCGATGCGGTCGGCGATCCACCCAAACGTGATGTAGCCGAGAAATGCGCCGAGTTGCAGCACGATCAGCCACGCCGCGGATTTCGTAACCGTGAGTCCTGCGCCGCCTTCACTCACCGGCGTTGCGAGAAACGCGGGAAGCCACGACGTGACGCCCCAGTACGCGACGAGCACGGAGCTGGCGACGATCGTCGCGAGCGCAACGTTTTTTCCGTGCGGCGCGGCGAACATGTCGAGCCATTTTGTTTGCTCTCGCGATTGTTGTTGCTCGCGCCACAACGGTGGCTCTTCGACGGTCCGCCGAACAACGAATGCGAGCACAGCGGGCGCGGCGCCGATGAGAAACAGGACGCGCCAGCCGTAGCGCTCGAGCACGAGCGCGGAGATACCGGCGGCGAAGAGCGCACCGATCGCCCATCCGGCCTGCATCAAGCCCATCGCCTTCGCGCGATGTTTCGCGGGCCACGTTTCCGCGACGAGCACGGAGCCGCTCGACCACTCGCCGCCCATGCCGAAGCCGACGAAGATGCGCCACGCGACGAGTTGCCAGAGGTTCTGCGCGGTGGCCATCCCCGCGGTTGCGCCGGAGTAGAGAAGGATGCTGATGGTCATCGCACGCACACGGCCGACACGATCGGCAATGCGTCCGAAGGCGATGCCGCCGATCGCGCTCGCGATCAAGGCGAAGGTGATGGGAAGGCTCGCGTGCGATTTCGTCAGCGCGAATTCTTTCTGGATGGGGATGAGCGCGAAGGTGAAGAGGAGGAAGTCCATCGCGTCGAGCATCCATCCGAGCTGAGCCGCAGTGAGGGCACGCCAGGCTTTTCGATCGACGTCGAACATGAAGAACGGCGAGTGTAGCGTAAGGCGACAGGAACAAGTGGAGCGGCGGGCTCT
>JBQCJC010000490.1:0-2227 GCA_051953135.1 Thermoanaerobaculia bacterium
CTCAAGCGCCGCTGCAACGCGCGGCCGACGCCGTTGCCCCACGAGCGCGACAAAGCGATCGAAGACGCATGGAAACGATTGCTCTCGATCTCGATCGAAGGCGAGATGCGCGCGGAATTGAAGCAGCGCGCCGATACACAAGCCATCGACGTCTTCGGACAAAACCTCCGCAACCTTCTCCTTGCGCCGCCCGCGGGAAGCCGTCGCGTGCTCGCACTCGATCCCGGATTGCGTACCGGAATCAAAGTCGCGATGCTCGACGAGACCGGCAAGCTGCTCGAGACCACAACGCTGTACACCGAGCGTTCCGCAAACGAACGCGCGAATGCGCAGCGCGCGTTGCAGCGACTCGTCGAAACGCACAAGCCGAATCTGCTCGCGGTCGGCAACGGCACGGGCTCGCGCGAAGCGGAGAACTTCGTGCGCGCGAGCGTGAGCGGCATTCCGATCGTCTCGGTTTCGGAGCAGGGCGCGTCGATTTACTCGGCGTCGGAAGTGGCGCGCGAGGAGTTTCCCGACCTCGATGTCTCGCTGCGCAGCGCGGTCTCGATCGGTCGCCGCCTGCAGGACCCGCTCGGCGAGCTGGTGAAGATCGATCCGAAGAGCATCGGCGTCGGGCAGTACCAGCACGACGTGAATCAAACGTTCCTCAAGAAGAAACTCGGCGAGACCGTCGACTGGTGCGTGAATCTCGTCGGCGTCGATGTGAACACCGCATCGCCGCAACTGCTCGAGCACGTTTCAGGCATCGGGCCCGTGCTCGCGAAACGCATCGTCGAGCATCGCAACGAGCACGGCTCATTCGTCGCGCGACAGACGTTGCTCGATGTTCGCGGACTCGGTGCGCGTGCGTTCGAGCAATGCGCGGGCTTCCTGCGCATTCGCGATCACCATCCGCTCGACAACAGCGCCGTGCATCCGGAGCGCTACGCGCTCGTCGAGACGATGGCGAAGGATCACGGCGTCGGATTGCAGGAGCTCGTCGGCAACGCGCAGCTCGCGGATCGCATCGAGTGGCGCAAGTACGTGAGCGGCGATGTGGGCGAGCCGACGCTGCGCGACATCGTCGCGGAGTTGAAGAAGCCGGGTCGCGATCCGCGCGGTTCGTTCGAGCCGCCGAAGTTTCGTGATGACGTGCAGAAGATCGACGATCTGCGCGAAGGGATGATTCTCGAAGGCGTGGTCACGAACGTCACGGCGTTCGGCGCATTCGTCGACATCGGCGTGCATCAGGATGGGCTCGTGCACGTCTCGCAGCTCTCGAACAAATTCGTGCGCGATCCGCACGACGTCGTGAAGGTCGGCGATCGCGTGACGGTGAAGGTGACGAGCGTCGAGGTCGAGCGAAAGCGAATCGCGTTGTCGATGAAGATTTAGCCCGCGCCGACGAACACGATCTCGGCGCCGGGATGATCGAGCCACTCGACGCTGTCGAGCTGGACAAATTTTCTCGAGCCGAACCGTTCCTGCAGTTGCGGCGGGAATGGCGTCGGGATCGTGACGTGCAGCTCGAGCTCGTCGAAGAGTGATTCCTGCAACTCGGGCGGCTCCGTCAGTCCCCACACTTCGAGGTCGGGATTCGCGATCGTGACGATGTAGTCGGCGTCGTCTTCGACGTCGACTTCGAATGCGATGGGATCGCGCGATTCGACGCGATCGACATGCCAGCGCAGATGCGCGTGACTGCCGTGCGTGGTGAGGTCGTAGGTGCCGTACGCGAATGGCTGCGCGGCGGGAAGGTGGCGGAGTCCGCGCGTTTTCGTTCCGTACACCTGCGCGCCGAGGGCGGCGGACATGTCGTGCGGCGCAAGGACGAGATCGACAAAGCCCCAGAAGCGATCGCGTTTCGCGGAGCGCGGCAGTCGTTTGCGTCCGATGGCGATGAGGCGCTCGAAGTGATGTTGCGCGGGATGCAAAAGGATGAGCAGGCGCTGAACATCGCGCAGCTCACTGGCGTGCTGCTCTTCGACGCGCGGCCGGTAGAGAAACGTGACCGAGCCCTGCTCGAGCGTGTCTTCAACTGCGCGAGGCGCGACCATGCGACGCATAGGAACTGGTGTTTGCGAAGGAAATGCCGGGACGTGGAGCGGAGCGGCGGCCCCGTACCCCGCTGGACCCGCGACGCCCCGTCGCCCTCAACGCATCCACCCGGGCGTGGGCGCCCGCGATACAGCCCACCATGGCGTCGGCGCCCCCTCGGCCCGGGCCGCCCGAACCAACACCCAAA
>JBQCJC010000491.1:0-2739 GCA_051953135.1 Thermoanaerobaculia bacterium
AGAGCCCGCCGCTCCACTTGGAACACTCCACCGCATCCAGGGGTGATCCAGTGCCGTCCTCGCAAAGAAGTGCGTGCCGATTTGCACGAATCCCAGCCGCTCCAGCAGCTTTCGTGACGCAGCGTTGTCGGGATGATGTCCGGCGAAGAGCTCGGTGACGTGCAACCGTTCGGTTGCGAATCGCATCACCGCTTCCGCGGCTTCGCGCGCGAGCCCGCGTCCCCAGAACGCGGGCAGGAAATGAAAGCCGATCTCGAAGCGCGAGTCATCGTCGGGCACGGGTTTGATGCCGCAACATCCCGCGAATTGATCGTCGACGAACACGGGCCAGTACTGCACGGCGTACGTTTCGTGATTCGCAATCTCGCGCTCGAGCCGCGCAACGACTTCCTCGTGCGAGTACGGACCGCCGAGGAACGACATGACGGAAGGCTCGCACCATAGTTGTGATGCGAGCGCGATGTCATTCGCGTTCCACGTACGGAACTCGATTTGTGTCGTTCGCTCCGGCGTCATCGCACCACGGGCAGCTCGATGTAACTCGGGTGCGTCGTCGAATGATACACGCGCTGCGTCGCTTTCTTGTAGTCGCCCGGCTGCGCGAAAAAGATGTTCGGCACGAACGTCTGCGGATTGCGATCGTAGAGCGGGAACCAGCTCGACTGAATCTGCACCATCACGCGATGGCCGGGCAGGAACACGTGATTCGCGGTCGGCAGCGTCCAGCGATAGAGCAGCGGCGCATTCGCCGTGATCGGCTTCGCCGTTTCGAAACTCTCGCGATAGCGCCCGCGGAAAATATCCGCGCTGATCATCAACTGATAGCCGCCCATGTCCGGATCGCTTGCGACCTGATCGGGATACACATCGATCAGCTTCACGACCCAGTCGGAATCGGTCCCGCTCGTCGATGCGAAGAGATGCACGCGCGGCTGACCGCCGATCTTCAGCGGCTCGCTGAGTGGCTCCGACACGAACGTCAACACGTCCGTGCGACCGCTTGCTTCGCGTTGATCGTCGACGAGCCACGTGCGCCACGTGCTGTTGTCGACCGGACGCGAGTTGCGGAACGGCACCGGCTTCGCGGGATCGGAGATGTATTCGTCGAAATCGGCGCCGTCGTTCTTCGGCAGCGTGAAGGACGTGCGTCCGTTCGCGGCGAGATACAACGCCGTCGGCTTCGCGCCCTTCGGCCACGCATCGAGCCGTCGCCATTGATTCGTGCCGGTCTCGAACGCCGTCACCGGCGCAACGTTCATCGCCGGTGCGTTGTCTTTCAGATAGTGATCGAGGAACGGTCGCAGCACTTCGCGGCGGAACGTGAGCGATGTATCGCTATCCCATTTGATGGGACCCAATGCATTTCCGTCGCGAATCATTTGTCCGTGATGCCACGGTCCCATGACGAGGTACACGCGATCGTTGTTCGTGTCCTTCGGCTCGATGGCGTTGTACACGGCGATCGCGCCGTAGATGTCTTCCTGATCCCAGAGGCTGTGCACGAGCATCACCGGAACGCTGAGCGGCCGCGCGGCGAGAATCTTGTCGACGGCCTGTTCGCGCCAGAACGCGTCGTATGCGGCGTGCTCGGTGAGCTTGCGCCAGAAGCCGATCTGCTCCATGCCGCGACGCTTTCCGAGCTCGCCCGCGGAGCCGGCTTCGAGAAACATGTCGTAGTCGTCGCGATGCGTGGCCCACCACTTCTGCGCGTTCTTGCGCGTCGCTTCCTGTTCGTAGACGTACGACATGCCCTGCTGGCGGAACGCACCGTTGTGAAACCAGTCGTCGCCCATCCAGCCGTCGACCATCGGGTTCATCGGCACGCTGACTTTGAGCGCGGGATGCGGATCGATGAGAGCCATGAGCGGAAGGAATCCGTCGTACGAGATGCCGAGGATGCCGACCTTGCCGTTGGATTCCGGGATGTTTTTCACCAGCCAGTCGATCGTGTCGTACGTGTCGGTGGCGTGATCGACGCTGGTCGGATTTTGCGTCCCACGCAAGGGCCGGTTCATCACGTACTCACCCTCGGAACCATGTTTGCCGCGGATGTCCTGCACGACGCGGATGTAGCCGCCTTCGATGATCACGTCGGTGGCGTTGTCGTAGCCCTGCAGATTCGTCGCGAGTTGCGACGAGCTCGTGTGCGTCGTCAGCTCGTCCGCGTTGTACGGCGTGCGCGTGAGCAGGATCGGCGCGTTCTTCGCGCCGTTCGGGATGAGGATGACGGTGTGCAGCTTCACGCCATCGCGCATCGGAATCTCGACCTCGCGCCGCACGTGATCGAAGCCGTAATTCGTCGGCGTGAACGTGTCGGGCGTTTCGCTCGGAAGCGACGTGACTTGTGCGAAGAGCGGAAGGGCGAACAGCAGGACGGCCAGGATGCGCATCTTCATAGGAGGCGCAGTCAAGCACGAGCGTGGTGCGGATGTCACGCGGTGCCACCTCGTGAGTTGGATCACACACCACTCGTCATTTCCTTCAAATAATCAACCCCAGATGCGCCGTCTCCTCCTGCTCCTCGTCGTCTCGCCGCTGCTCTTCGCTGCCACGCGCAGTGCCGATCTGCAGGTCGCGCTGCCGTTGTTTCCTTCGAACAACTGGTGGAACACCGACATCAGCTCCGCGCCGGTCGACACGAGCTCCGCGACGTACATCTCCTTCATCGGCACGGGCCGCGGATTGCATCCCGATTTCGGCGGCGATGCGGGCGGCGGTGATGTGTATGGCTTTCCGGTG
>JBQCJC010000492.1:0-7793 GCA_051953135.1 Thermoanaerobaculia bacterium
CTGGAAGGCCGCGGTCCGGCGGGCTGGAAGCCCGCGCTCCGTTCATAATCCTGCTCGATGCGTCTCTCCGTTCTTGATCAGGCTCCCATCTCCGAAGGCTCTACTGGCGCGCAGGCATTGCGCAACTCGGTCGATCTCGCGCAACTCGCGGATCGACTCGGCTATGTTCGTTACTGGGTTGCCGAACATCACGGCACGCCTGCGCTCGCGTGCGCGAGTCCCGAGGCGTTGATCGGACCGATTGCGGCGTCGACGTCGCGCATCAAAGTCGGCAGCGGCGGCGTGATGCTGCCGCACTACAGTCCCGTGAAAGTCGCGGAGACGTTCAGCATCCTCAGCGCACTTTCTCCCGGTCGCATCGACCTCGGCATCGGCCGCGCCGCGGGCACCGATCCCGTCACCACCTTTGCGTTGCAACGCGATCGACGACAAGCAGCGCCCGACGACTTTCCCGCGCAGCTTTTCGAATTGATGTCGTATCTCGACAACGAAATGCCTACCGATCATCCATTCGCGCGATTGTCTGCATTGCCCGGACGACCGGAATCGCCCGACGTGTGGTTGTTAGGCAGCTCGCCGCAAAGTGGATTGTGGGCCGCGGAGCTCGGTCTCCCCTACGCATTCGCCGACTTCATCAATCCCAACGGCGGGCCGGAGATGGTCGCGCAGTATCGCGAGAAATTCGAGCCGTCGAAGCATGCGGACAAACCGCGCGTCATCGTCGCGGTCTGGGCACTGTGCGCGGAGACCGACGAAGAAGCGCGACGACTCGCATCGAGCGCGAAGATGATGTTCACGTTGTTCTTCCAGGGACAACTCATCGCCATTCCGCCGATCGATAAAGCGCTCGCATTTCTCGATGCACAACCGGCGAGCGAAGATCCGCTGCGACCACGACGTCGCACGATTGTCGGCTCGCCGAAAACCGTTCGCGCGAAACTCGAGGAAGTCGCGAGCGAATACGGCGCCGAGGAAGTGATGATCCTCACGATCACGTACGATCATGACGCGCGGCGGCGCTCGTACGAGCTGATCGCGAAGGAAATGATGTGACGGCAACGCGTGTGTATCTCGTGCGCCATGGCGCGACGCGACTGTCCGCGGAAGATCGGTTCGCGGGAGACATCGGTGTCGATCTCTCCGACGACGGCAGGTGGCAGGCGGAGCTGCTCGGCGAGCGATTGCGCCGCGAGAATCTCGTCGCGGCGTATTGCAGTCCGCTGTCGCGCACAGTCGAGACGGCGAAGATCATCAGCAAAGTCTGCGGAGTTCCGGCGACACCGATCGATGGACTTCGCGAAATTCATCACGGCCGATGGGAAGGTCTGACGCGCGCCGAGGTCGAAGAAAAGTTCGGCGATGAATACGCGGCGTGGCAGGACGATCCCTTCACCTTCGCGCCGCTGCATGGCGAATCGGGAGTGGAAGTGCTCGCACGCGCATTGCCCGCGTTGCGCGAGATCGTGACGGATCATCCCGGCCAGCGCGTGCTCGTCGTGTCGCACAAAGCCACGATCCGCTTGTTGCTCTGCAGTCTTCTCGGAATCGATGCACGCGGCTATCGCGATCGACTCGATCAGGCGCCGGCGTGTTTGAATGTTCTCGATTTCCGCGATCCCGTGCACGCGCGGCTGATGCTGTTCAACGATACTTCGCACTACTCCGAGAAACCGCGCGTCGTGACCGACAGTCTTTCGAAATGGTGGGACACATGAAGAACACGCTTTTCACACTGGCCGCATTGATGTTTCTCGCATGCACGAACGCCGGCGCGACCGCCGGTACCGAGATTCGCGACAAGCAGTGGACATTGATCGCGCTCGTGGGCGTGGAGTCGGTTCCGACCGGCGAGCAGGCACCATGGCTTCGCCTCGGCAGCGACGACAAGCTCAACGCGAACACCGGCTGCAACAGCGCGAGCGGCGATTACACGCTCAGCGGCGACAAGTTCAAAGCCGGGATGCTGATCTCGACGAAGCGCGCATGCGTCGATCGCGGTCGCAACGAAGTCGAAGGTCAATTCATGGGCGCGCTCGCCGCCGCGCGTCGCGTGCGCGTCACCAACGGCGAGCTCGAGCTCCTCGGCGACGACGGACGGTTTCTCGCGCGCTTCCGTTGAGGCGTTCCCTAGAACGCCAATCGCACAAACGCTTCCGGTCCCTGCGTGGTCATGTCGAGTGTGCCGCTGAGATCCGCGGCATCGACATCGACGTTGAGTCGGAAGTAGTTGTACGACGCGCCGATGCCGAGCCAGCGACTCGGCCGGTATTCGAGCTTTGCACTGCCGATGAGTGCATCGCCGCTGTAGTCGCCGATCGTGACTCGCGGCAGCGTTGCGAGACTCGCTTCGCCGAGGATCGTGTTCGTGAATGCAAGGCGACCTTGTGCGCCGAGCAACGCGATCGGCGCTTCGGTCTCCGCGGTCTGCGTGATCGTCACGCTTCCGATCGGGTTCGTCGCTGTGACGCTCGCGTCGAGTGCGATGTTCGCGACGCCGAGCGAGATGCCGAAGCCATCGCGATCCGTGCGACGCGCCCAGTACGTGTACGTCGCGCTCGCGTAATCGAGATCGAACTGCGACTCGACCAGCGCGCTGACGGGATACACCTGATCGCGAAACGTGATCTCGCGATCGATTTGCTGCAGCCCTTCGCGCGGTGCGGAAAAGACCATCGCCGAAACTTCATGTCGCGCGAACGGCCGCCACTGCAATGCATAGCGACGCAAGGTGCGTTCGTCCTCGAGACCGAGATCGCTCTCGAGATTGATGAGCGTCCCTTCGAGCGTCTCCCCGCCGGGAATCGTTTCCGGATCGATGCGCACGTTCGTGTCGAACGAAGAGGGGCCGGTCGAGCCGATGAGGCTGAATCGCGGAAAGAGATTCGAGTCTTGTGCGAAGAGCGGAAGAGCGAGCACGAGTAACACGGCGAGACGACGCATACGCGCTGGCTCGGAGCAGGAAAGATGCCGCGACGACGACCGCAACGACGGAGCGGCCGTACGTGGCCGGCCGTGCCGGCAAAAAAAGCGCCGCGGTGCGGGCCGCGGCGCTTTCCTTTTCACGAACGCCCCTCGCGACGCTCAGGGCTGCAGGGATCTTGGCGGCAGTTCCAGGAGGGTCCGCCGTGTGCGAGAAACGCTCATGCGATTCATGATCGGCCGCGAATCGCGCGATTACTTCATCGAGACGCAAGAAGTTCGTAAGAAATGTAAGGCCGGCACGGCCGGCAGCGCTGGTTGCTTCGCTGAGGCACGTACGGCCACTCCGTGGGTGCGGCCGTCGCGAAGCCAACATCGCGAAGCGCCTCAGCGAAGCGACCCGCGCCGCCGCAGAAGTTCGTAAGAGACGTAAGCCGTCACGGCGAAGCCCGAAGCGTTACTGCTGTGGGCCTTCGAGGAGCGACGCGAGATCGCGCGATTCATGAACGAACGCAAGAAGAAGCACGCGATGCGGCATCACCCGATAAATCAAGCGATGATTCGAGACACGCAACTCCCGCACTGCGGAATCGTTGAACTCCGGCACGCGACGTCCGCGTTCAGGAAACGTGTCGAGCGAAGCTGCAGCACGTTCCGCGCGAATTGCAAACGCCGCCGCATAGCTCAGCGAATCGCGCGCGATGTATTCGATCGCGTCCTGCAAGCTCGCGACCGCGGATTCAGTCCAATCTATTTGGTGAGCCATTTCGCCAGCCGTTGTTGTACCTCGGCGTGGCTCACGATGCGACCCGCGTCCGCATCGTCCAGTCCCTGCTGAATCTTTTGCCGCACGTAGATGTGGTACTGGATATCTTCGAGCGACGCGTCCTCCGGAAGCATTCGCAGGATCTGCTCGACCTGTTCTTTCGCAGTGTCCATGCGCGAATGGTAAACCCACTTGGCGATCGCGACGACCGCACCGACGCAGCGTCCGCACGTGCCTAAGCGAAGCGACCAGCGCTGCCGGCCGTGCCGGCCGTGTTAGTTTTCCCTTCATGCACATTCGTCGCATCGCGCTCGCGTTTCTTCTGACGCTCACGCACGCACTGCTCGCGCAAGTCGAGCCATCGCGCTTCAACGAAATGCGGTGGCGCCACATCGGACCATTTCGCGGAGGACGCACGGTCGCGGCGGTGGGGATTCCGTCGAAGCCGAATGTGTTCTTCATCGGCGTCAACAACGGCGGCGTGTGGAAGACCACCGACTACGGCCGCGTGTGGATGCCGATCTTCGACGCGCAACCCACAGGCTCCATCGGCGCGATCGCGATTGCCCCACCCGATCCGAGCATTCTGTACGTCGGCAGCGGTGAAGGCCTGCAACGTCCCGATCTTTCGACCGGCGACGGCATCTACAAATCGACGGACGGCGGCAAAACGTGGACGCACCTCGGATTACGCGACGGCCAGCAGATCCCCACCATCGTCGTCGATCCGAAAAATCCGACTCGACTCTTCGTCGCGGTCCTCGGACATCCATACGGTCCCAACGAGGAACGCGGCATCTTCCGCTCGCTCGACGGCGGCAAGACGTTCGAGAAAATTCTCTATCGCGATGCGGACACCGGCGGCATCGACGTGATCCTCGATCCATCGAACGCGAACATTGTCTACGCCGCGTTGTGGGAAGCGCGTCAGGGCCCGTGGGAAAACGGCGTGTTCACCGGTCCGGGCAGCGGCATCTACAAATCGATCGATGGCGGCACAACGTGGAAGCAACTCACGAACGGCCTGCCGAAAGGCGAAGCCCTCGGCCGCGCCGGGCTCGAAGTCGCGCAATCCGATGCGAATCGTTTGTACGCGATCGCGGGAACGAGCAAAGACAGCGGCGGTGTGTATCGCTCCGATGATGCCGGTGAAACGTGGACGCGCATCAACACTGATGAGCGGTTGTGGGGACGTCCCGGCGATTTCAACGAAGTGCGCGCCGATCCGAAAAATGCCGACGTCGTTTACGTCGCGAATGTCGTGACGTGGAAGTCGATCGACGGCGGCAAGACCTTCGCGGCATTGCGCGGCGCACCGGGCGGCGATGACTATCACCGACTCTGGATCAATCCGAACGATCCGAACATCATCC
Organism: Thermoanaerobaculia bacterium; assembly: GCA_051953135.1. Classification (GTDB taxonomy): domain Bacteria; phylum Acidobacteriota; class Thermoanaerobaculia; order Gp7-AA8; family Gp7-AA8; genus QHVT01. Next base: position 5,059 of record JBQCJC010000492.1, read on the forward strand.
TCAACGCGTCCGATCAGGGCGCGGTCATCACCGTCAACGGCGGCGCGACGTGGAGCTCCTGGTACAACCAGCCCACCGCGCAGATGTTTCACATCAACGCCGACAACGCGTTCCCGTATCGCGTGTGCGGCGGCCAGCAGGAAAGCGGCAGCGCGTGCGTGCCGAGCCGCGGCGACGAAGGACAGATCACGTATCGCGACTGGACGCCGGTAGGCGTCGAAGAATATGGATACGCGGTCCCCGATCCGCTCGATCCCGACATCGTGTACGGCGGACGCATCACGCGCTACGACCGTCGCACGCGTCTCGCCGAGGACATCACACCGAAACCATTGCGCAGCGCGGACTATCGCGTCGTGCGCACGCAGCCTTCGATCTTCTCGCCCGTCGATCCGCACGTTCTCTACTTCGCCTCGAACACGTTGTGGAAGACATCGAACGCGGGCAGAGACTGGACGCAAATCAGTCCCGACCTCACCCGAAAGCAATGGGCCGTTCCGGCGAACGTCGGCAAGTACGCGAGCACGCCGGCCGCGCAACCGAAGCAACGCGGAGTGATCTACACGATCGCGCCGTCACCGCTGAATGGAAATCGCATCTGGATCGGCACCGATGACGGACTGATTCACGTCACGACCGACGGCGGCAAAACGTGGAGCGACGTCACGCCGAAAGAACTCGTGCCGTGGGCGAAAGTCTCGATCCTGGAGGCTTCGCACTTCGACGAGAACACGGCGTACGCGGCGATCAACACGTTCCGGCTCGACGATCTGCGGCCGCACATCTATCGCACGAAAGACGGCGGCAAGACGTGGACGCACATCACGAACGGCATTCCGAACAACGGGATCATCAACGTCGTTCGCGAAGATCACAAGAAGCGCGGGTTGTTGTTTGCGGGAAGTGAGACCGAGGCGTATGTCTCGATCGATGACGGAATGCATTGGCAGTCGCTGCGACTGAACATGCCCGCGTCGTCGATTCGCGATCTCATCGTGAAAGACGATGACATCGCGGTCGCCACACACGCCCGCGGGTTCTGGATTCTCGACAACATCGAGCCGTTGCGTCAGACGCAAAACATCAGCGGCAACGCGTATCTTTTCGCGCCGCAGAAAGCGTGGCGCTTCCGCTGGAACAAGAACACCGACACGCCGCTGCCTGCTGACGAACCGGTCGGACAGAATCCGCCCGAAGGCGCGATCATCGACTACTGGCTCGGCACCGCGGTCAATGACGCAACGCTCGAGATTCTCGATGAGCGCGGCAACGTCGTGCGTCGCTATTCAAGCGCCGATGAGCCGGTCGTTCCGAAAGACACCGGCAATGTGCCGTGGTACTGGATTCGTCCGGAGCGTGCGCTGCCGACGAGCGCGGGCATGCATCGCGTGACGTGGGATCTGCGCTATCCGCCGATGCCCGAGAAAACGCCGGGCTATCCGATCGCCGCAGTTCCATTCGATACGCCGGTCAATCCAACATCGCCGCTCGCGATGCCGGGCACGTACACGTTGCGATTCACGGCAGGCGGCAATTCATTCACGCAATCGCTCACGCTCGAGATGGATCCACGCGTGAAGACGCCGCGCGCAGGATTGCAGGAGCAGTTCGAGCAATCGATGCAGGTGTACTCGATGCTGCACGAGATCGAGCAGTGGACGGATGAAGAGAAACGCGCGGAGATCGGCGATCAATTGCGAGGCCTGCTCGATCGATTGCAGAGCGCGGACACGGCACCGTCGAGTGCGCTAGCCAGATCGCGGTGGACTTGATACATGAACAAGTGCCAGGTCTGCGATGAGCGCGAGGTGACTCACCCACGAAGCGGGGAGTGCTCCACGTGCTACAAGCGTCGCTACTGGCGCGAACACTACAAGGCCGAGCACGTCTCTGAGGCTGACCGCCGTGACCCCATCGGTCTGGCAGCAGCCCTCACCCGCGTGCGCCGAGTCCGTGGCGCAGCATCCCTGCACATGTGCTCGGACTGCTTCCGCAACGCGGTGGCATGGCACTACATCCCAGGTGACGACTACGAGCAGACGGCCAAGCAGGATCACGGCATCGTCCGCTGGAGTCCCAACCCGGATGCCTACGAGCCACTCTGCACATCGTGCGGTCTCCGCAAGGAGGGCATCGATGCCTGAGCACGGCACCAACAGCAGCTACATCCACGGCTGCCGATGCGTGGACTGCCTCCACGCGCACAACTCCTATAACCGAGCCTGGCGCGCACGACAGCGCTACCTGGCCCACCTAGGCCGAGAGGTCGAACGCCTCCTAGCCACAACCCGAAAGAGCAGTACATGACCACCGTTTCAACTCTCGCCCACGAGTGGCACACCGCAGGCGACCCAGACAGCACCATGACCCTCACCGAGGCCATCGAGCTAGTGACGGCCTACGGCCTGGACTGGAAGCGATGCAGCCACGTGGAGCGCTTCGGTGACAGCCAGATCATCGTGACGATGCTCCTGGATGAGCCAGAGGCGTCCCAGTGAAGACGCCTGCCGAGATTCGCGCCTACGCGGACCGCCGAGCATCCGAGATCGGTGACCCTAGCGCCGCAACCCTCATCTACAAGGAGGCCGTCCTAGCAGAGGCTTCCCGCGTGGAGGACCTCCTAGCCGAGGCCGCACGCCTGCGCGCAGAGGAGGCCCCCGATGGAGAAGCCTGACGACAACATCATCACCATCGATGTGGCCCCCTGGCTCATGGCCATCCTCGTAGAGCAGGGC
>JBQCJC010000493.1:0-14722 GCA_051953135.1 Thermoanaerobaculia bacterium
TACTGGCGCTACTTCGCCTACCTCAACCTCTTCCTCTCCGCGATGCTCATCCTCCTCCTCGGATCGAGCTACGTGCTGATGTTCGTCGGATGGGAAGGCGTCGGTCTCTGCTCGTACCTGCTCATCGGCTTCTACTATCAAACCGATTACGCGCCCGCTGCCGGGAAGAAAGCATTCATCGTCAATCGCATCGGCGACTTCGGCATGCTCGTGGCGATGTTCCTGATGTTCGCGTACATCGGCAGCGTCGACTTCGCGAAGGTCTCGCAGGTCGCCGCTGGTGGCGGCATCTCCACAACGATCCTCACCGCGATCTGCCTGCTGCTCTTCCTTGGCGCGTGCGGCAAATCCGCGCAGATTCCTCTCTACGTCTGGCTGCCGGACGCAATGGCTGGTCCGACTCCCGTCTCCGCGCTCATTCACGCCGCGACGATGGTCACCGCGGGCGTCTACATGATCGCTCGCAGCAACGTGCTCTATCGCCTCTCGCCGAGCGCGATGATGGTCGTCGCGATCGTCGGCGGTCTCACTGCACTCTTCGCTGCAACGATTGGCCTGCGCCAGTTCGACATCAAGAAAGTCCTCGCCTACTCGACCGTCTCGCAGCTCGGCTTCATGTTCATCGCGGTCGGCGTCGGAGCATTCAGCGCGGGCGTGTTCCACCTCGTCACGCACGCGTTCTTCAAAGCCTGCCTCTTCCTCGGATCCGGCTCCGTCATTCATGCGATGAGCGGCGAGCAGGACATCCGCAACATGGGCGGTCTGAAAGACAAGATCCCGCACACGTTCCGCACGTTCGCGATCGCAACGTACGCGATCGCCGGTCTTCCGCTCGCGGCAGGCTTCTTCTCGAAAGACGAGATTCTCGTGTCCGCGTGGTCGACGCCGTACTTCCCGGGCGTCGGCAAACTCGTGTGGCTCCTCGGAACGCTCGCTGCCTTCTGCACGGCGTTCTACATGTACCGGCTGGTGTACCTCACGTTCTACGGAAACTTCCGCGGAACGCATGAACAGGAACACCACCTCCACGAGTCGCCGGCATCGATGACCGGACCGCTCTGGGTGCTCGCCATTCTCTCGATCCTTGGCGGCGCGCTCTCGCTCCCTCACGCGTTCTGGCACGGACCGTCGCTCGCGAAGTGGCTGCATCCGATCATTCCGGAAGTCGCAGGCACGCACAGCGAGATTCATCTCGAGCTCTCGACGGAGCTCATGATCGCCGCGGTCTCGACAATCATCGCGATCCTCGGCTGGCTCGCCGCGCGCTCGCTGTACAAAGAAAAGCAGCTCGCGTCCGACAACGCATTCGCGCAGCGTTCGCCTGCTCTTGCAAAAGCGATCGAGAACAAGTGGTACGTCGACGAGCTCTATGCCGCGACGATCGTTCGTCCGCTCAATGCACTGTCGCGCTTCTTCTGGAAAGGCGTTGATGCGCTGATCGACGGAATCGCGATGCTGCTCGGCTACGTCGTTCGCGGCTTCGGCGAGATCCTGCGCTTCTTCCAGACCGGCAACGTTCGCAACTACGCGCTGATGTTCTTCGTCGGCGTCGTGGTGTTCATCGCATTCTTCATCTGAGGTCCGATTGATGCCTCTTCTGAGTACATTTCTCTGGCTGCCGATCGCGGGTGCGATCCTGCTGGCCTTCTTCCCGCGCACGTCGACGAGCGCCATCAAAGGCTTCGGCTTCGTCGTGTCGCTGATCACGTTCGTGATCTCGCTCGGCCTCCTGCGCGGATGGCAGGACGGTCACGCGGGCTTTCAGTTCGTCGAGAACATTCCGTGGATTCCGCAGTGGGGCATCACGTACGGCCTCGGCGTCGACGGCATCACGCTGTGGCTCGTGCTGCTCACCACGTTCCTCACGCCGCTGATTTTCCTTTCGGCGTGGAACTCGATTCACAAGCATCCGAAGGAGTACGTCATCTCGTTTCTGGTGATGGAAACGGCGATGATCGGCGCGTTCCTCGCGACGGATCTCATCCTTTTCTACATCTTCTTCGAGCTCATGCTCCTGCCGATGTACCTCGTGATCGGCGTGTGGGGCGGCGCGAATCGCATCTACGCCGCGATCAAGTTCTTCCTCTTCACGATCGCAGGCTCGCTGCTGATGCTGCTCGGCATCATCTATCTTGGATTCCAGAGCTGGCACCAGACGGGACTGCCGTCGTTCACGATCACCGATCTTTACGGCACGCAGCTCACGCCGACCGCGCAGACACTGCTCTTTCTCGCGTTCACGCTCGCGTTCGCGATCAAAGTTCCGCTGTTCCCGCTGCACACATGGCTGCCTGACGCGCACGTCGAAGCACCGACCGGTGGCTCGATCATCCTCGCGGGCGTGATGCTGAAAATGGGCACGTACGGCTTCCTCCGTTTCGTGCTGCCGTTCTTCCCGGATGCAACCGCGAAGTACGCGAACGTGCTGATCGCCCTCAGCGTCATCGGCATCATCTACGGCGCGCTCGTCGCGTGGGTGCAGCCGGACATGAAGAAGCTCGTCGCGTATTCATCGGTCTCGCACCTTGGCTTCTGCGTGCTCGGCATCTTCGCGCTGAATCAGGCCGCGATCGAAGGCTCGATCCTGCAGATGGTCAATCACGGCCTCTCGACCGGCGCGCTCTTCATGCTCGTCGGCGTGATCTACGAACGTCGTCACACGCGTTTGCTCGCCGATTACGGCGGCATCGCGCGCACGATGCCGGTCTTCGCGGTGTTTTTCATCATCGCGATGCTCTCGTCCGTCGGCCTGCCGGGTCTCAACGGATTCATCGGCGAGTTCCTGATTCTCACCGGCTCGTTCCAGACGCATCCCGTCGCCGCGACGATCGCCGCATCGGGCGTCATCCTCGCCGCGATCTATCTGCTGTGGCTCGTGCAGAAAGTCTTCTTCGGTCCGCTCGATAACGAAGAGAACAAGAACATCCCCGAAATCGCCTGGAATGAAGTGGCCGCGCTCGTCCCGCTCGTGATCTTCATGGTCTGGATCGGCGTGCATCCCAACACGTTCCTCAAAAAGATTGAGCCTTCGGTGAAATACCTCATGACCCAGATTGGAAACGCCGACACGCGTACGCCGATGGTTGCGAACAAAGCCGCGGATGATTGCTGCGCGATCGAAAGCGGCAAAGCTGCAGCGCATGACGCGAAGACCGCGCAGCCGATTGCTGCTGTCGCGGCCGAGGTGAACCAGTGAATCTTCAACCGCTGCTCGAGCCCGGATACCTCAACGCCATCCTTCCGGAGCTCATCCTCTCCGCGGGCGGCATGCTGCTCATCCTCTTCGGCGTGTTTGCGCCGCGCGCAAAAGGCGCGCTCGCGCCGCTCGCGCGCGTGATCTTCATCGCCACCGCGTGGACCGAGATCCTCTTCATCCGCGCCGGCCACTTCTTCGGCGGCACGTACGAGATCAGTCCGATCACGATGATCTTCGACGTGACGTTCCTGCTCGCCGGCATGCTCGCCGTATTGTTCGCGCGCGAGTACCTCGATCGTGAAGGCATCGAAGGCGGCGAGTTCTACGCGCTCCTGATGTGGGGCACGGTCGGCATGATGATGATGGCTAAAGGCCTCGATCTCCTGCTCATCATCCTCGGCCTCGAAATTCTCTCCGTCTGCATCTTCGTCCTCGTCGGCTATCACCGCCGCATCGCTGTCTCGAACGAAGCCTCACTCAAGTACTTCCTCATGGGAGCGTTCGCGACCGGCTTCATCCTCTACGGCGTCGCATTGTTCTACGGCGCCACGCAGTCGACGAACATCGCCGCACTCGCGCGCTGGTTCGCCACGAACGACGCCACACCGCTGCTCACCATCGCATTCGTCTTGATGATGGCGGGCTTCGGCTTCAAGCTCGCGCTTGCGCCGTTCCATCCGTGGGCACCGGACGTTTATCAGGGCGCGCCGACGCCGGTCGCCGGCTGGCTCTCCGTCGCGCCGAAAGCCGCGACGCTCATCGCGCTCGTGCGCCTCTTCAACGCCATGTCGCCCGTGCTGCCGAAGGTGAGCTGGATGAACATGGTCGCGGTGCTCGCAATCCTGTCGATGGTCGTCGGCAACGCCGTTGCCATCGTGCAGCGCGATCTCAAGCGCATGCTCGCCTACTCCGGTATCGCGCACGTCGGCTACATGATGATCGCGATGCTCACGGTGCGCGATGACAGTGTCGCGGCCGTTGCGGTTTACACGATCACATACGCGCTCATGAACATCGGCGCGTTCGGTGTCGTCTCGCTGCTCATGTAGAATGAGAACGACCCGCACACGCTCGATGACATCGCCGGACTCGGATTCCGCCGCAAGTTCTACGGCTTCGCGCTGGCGATCTGCATGTTCTCGTTGTCCGGACTTCCGCCGACCGCGGGCTTCATCTCCAAGTTCTACATTTTCAAAACCGCGATCGAGTCGGGACATACCGCCGTCGCGCTCATCGGTATTCTCGCGAGCATCATCTCGGTCTACTACTACCTGCGCGTCGTGTACTACCTGTACATGAAAGAACCCGCGGAGGGATATGCGATCGGCACCGGCGGCGGCGTGTTTGCGCTGGGCGGTTTGATCATCGCGGTTGTCGGCATTCTCGCGATCGGTATCTATCCCACTCCGTTGTTCCAGGCGGCCGGCAACGCCGCGAAGATTCTGTTGCAGCAGTAGCTGCGCATGGCCACGAACGAGACCATCTCCGAGCTGACGACGGGACGGTTGTCCGTCTACCTGCGATGCCTCACGTTTCTCGAGGCGCAGGGACAACGCACCGTCTCGTCGCACGAGCTCGCGGAACGTTTCCACCTCAACTCCGCGCAGATTCGCAAGGATCTCGCGTGCTTCGGCGAGTTCGGTACGCGCGGCGTCGGCTACGACGTCTCGCGTTTGAAGCAGCAGCTCGTCGACACGCTCGGACTCGATCGCACGCGCAACGTCCTCATCGCCGGCGCCGGCAACCTCGGCATGGCGCTCGCCGATTACGGCGGCTTCAATAGCAACGGCTTTCACATCATCGCGCTCGTCGATCGCGACCCCTCGAAAATCGGACGCGCCTCACGCGAAGGCATTCCCGTTCACGGCTGGCACCAGCTCAACGATCTCGTGCGCCGCAATCACGTCGAGATCGGCATCATCGCCGTCCCCGCCGACTCCGCCCAACCCGTCTACGACGCCCTCGCCGACGCCGGCATCAACGCCATCCTCAACTTCGCGCCCATGCAAATCCGCCTTCGCCCCAACGTAAAGGTGAAGAGCGTCGATCTGCGCATCAATCTCGAATCGCTCTCGTTCCATTTGAAGAACGTCGAAGACGGATTGTTGTAGCGAAGATCACCTTCCGCTTCACATCACAGCATTCCCTCTCCTCACCTGATACAGTCCGCCACCGAAAAAATTGTGAGGAAGGACGTTCTCGTTTTGTCGCAAAGCGAATCACTCAACCCATTCGAGATTGCGGTCAAGCAATTCAACAACGCGGCGGATCACCTCGGGCTCGATGATGGTCTGCGCAAAGTCTTGTCGGCGCCGAAACGCGCGCTCGTCGTGTCGATTCCGGTGCGCATGGATGACGGTCGCATCGAAGTCTTCGAAGGCTATCGCGTGCAGCACAACATCGCGCGCGGTCCCGCGAAAGGCGGCGTGCGCTATCACCCCGACGTCACGCTCGACGAAGTGAAAGCACTGGCGTCGTGGATGACGTGGAAGTGCGCCGTCGTGAACATTCCGTTCGGCGGCGGCAAAGGCGGTGTGATCTGCGATCCGTCGACGATGTCACCCGGCGAGGTCGAGCGACTCTCGCGCCGCTACTTCTCCGAGATCATGCAGATCGTCGGACCGGAACAGGACATCCCCGCGCCCGACGTGAACACGAACCCGCAAGTGATGGCGTGGTTCATGGACACGTATTCGATGACCCGCGGCTACACCGCACTCGGCGTCGTCACGGGCAAACCGCTCGCGATCGGCGGCTCGCAGGGACGCAATGAAGCGACCGCGCGCGGCGTGCTCTTCACCACGATCGAAGCGATGAAGCGCCTGAACATGAACATGAGCGGAAGCCGTGTCGTGATTCAGGGCTTCGGCAATGTCGGCGGCAACTCCGCGAAGCTCTTTCACGAAGCCGGCGCGAAGATCATCGCCGTCTCCGATGTCGGCGGCGCGATTCACAATCCCGACGGCATCGACATCCCGAAACTCTTCGAGTACGTCGCCACGACGCGTCGCGTCACCGGATTCAGCGGCGCAACTGCGATCGAACCCGATGCGCTGCTCGAGCTCGAATGCGACGTGCTCATCCCGGCGGCTCTCGAAAATCAGATCACGTTGAAGAACGCACATCGCATCAACGCGAAGATCGTCGCCGAAGCAGCGAACGGTCCGACGACGCCGGATGCCGACGTCATCCTGCGCGAGCGCGGCATCTTCAACATCCCCGACGTTCTCTGCAACGCGGGCGGCGTCACGGTGTCGTACTTCGAGTGGGTGCAGGGCTTGTATTCGTTCTTCTGGGACGAAACGATGGTCAACCAGCAGCTCGAGAAGGTGATGGTGAAGGCATTCGCCGACGTCTACGATGCCGCACAGAAATATAAAGTCGACATGCGAACCGGCGCGCAGATTCTCGCCGTCGGCCGCGTCGCAGAAGCCAGTACGACGAGAGGACTTTTTCCATGAAGATGAAACGCAACGCATCGGCACAGTGGAACGGCGGACTCAAAGACGGCAAGGGCTCGATCTCGACCGCGAGCGGAGTGCTTTCGCAAACGCAGTATTCATTCGGCACGCGTTTCGAAGACGGCGTGGGAACGAATCCCGAGGAGTTGATCGCGGCGGCACATGCGGGATGCTTCTCGATGGCGCTGTCGGCGCAGCTCACGAACGCGGGCACGCCGCCGGAGTCGATTCAGACCACCGCGACCGTCACGATGGAAAAGCTGGATGCGGGATTCACGATCACCGCGGTGCATCTCGACGTCACCGCGAGCGTGCCGGGCGTCGATCAGGCCGCGTTTGAGACCGCGGCGAACAACGCGAAAGCGGGATGTCCGGTATCGCGCGTGCTCAACGCGACGATCACGATGGACGCAAAGCTGGGGTAATGCTTGTCATGGGCGACGCTCGGCGCGACACGCTCAAAACGTTTCGCGCAATTTATCCACTGCTGATTCCACCTCTGGAATCAACCCCGCCGCGCGATGCAGTTCACCTGCGCGCGCGGCGCCTTCCACTTCGCGCGCGAGCGTTTCGCCGCGTCCCGGGAAGTAACTCAGCGAGCCTTTGAGCTTGTGGGCGTGACGCGCGAGCGCATCGGCATCACCGCGTGCGAGCGCGTCGCGCATGTTCGCGAGCAGTTGCGGCGTTTGCTTTTCGAAAGCCTCGCGCACGCGTGCGAGCAGCGGCGCGTTGTCGCCGAAGTAATCGCTCAGCATCGGCTCGCGCGGCACCGTCGCATCGATCGCCGCGGCGAGCTGCGCGGAATCGACCGGCTTCGTCAGCACGAAATTCATTCCGGCCGCGATACAACGCTCGCGATCTTCGCGCGCCGTGTGTGCGGTCAACGCGATGATCGGCGTGCGTCCTCCCGCTTCGCGAAAACGACGCGAGAGCTCGAGACCGCTGATCAGCGGCAACTGCACATCCGAGAAGATGCAATCGAACGTGCGCGTCGCGAGCAGCGCCAGCGCTTCCTCACCATCGCACGCGAGCGTGACCTGATGCCCGAGTCTTCGCAGCATCTCGCCGAGAACCTCGCGATTCACTTCGTTGTCATCGACGAGCAGCACGCGCGCCGTGCGCGATGCAGCGACACTCGGCGAGATCATCATGTCCGATGCTTTTTGCGTGAGGCCGAGGGCGTTGCCGATCGCGTCGAGCAACTCGCGCTCAGCGATCGGCCGCGTGATCTGATGCCGGTACTGCTTCGTCTCCAGCGGCGACGTGATCACGACCTGCGGTTGTACGAACACGTTCGGATCCGAAGTCACCGCGCAGGCAAAACGTCCGCGAGGCACATCGGCGGCGCGCATGTACGCCGAAGCAAACACGCCGCGACTGCGCAGGATCTCCGCGATTGCGGCACGCGCGAGATCCGACGACTCGACGATCACGATCGCGCGACCCGCGAGTTGCGCCTCCCAGCGACGCCGGTCCGGCGCGGTGCCGATCGGATCCGCGGGCAGCGCGATCGTGAACGAGAAGACACTGCCCGTGCCTGGCTGACTCGCGACCTGCACCGAGCCGCCCATCGCTTCGAGCAAACGCACCACGATCGACAAACCGAGTCCCGTGCCGGCCGTGCGTTGCGTATCGCCCTGCGTGAACGGCTCGAAGATGCGTTGCCGCACAGTTGGCGCGATGCCGACGCCGGTGTCGCGCACGTCGAAGCGAATGCCTTTCTCGTCGCGCTGCACGTGCACCGCGATCTCGCCGTCGTGCGTGAATTTGATCGCGTTGCCGACGAGGTTCACGAGGATTTGCCGCAAGCGCAGCGCATCTCCCCAAACCACCTCGGGCACATCCTGCTGCACGAAATACGACAGCGTGAGCTTCTTCGACGCCGCGATCACGCCGAGGGATTTCATCGTCTCGGCGATGCTCTTGCGCAACTCGAAGTACACCGGCTCGAGCTCCAGCTTGCGCGCTTCGATGCGTGCGAAATCGAGCACGTCATCGATCATCGACAACAGCGTCTCCGCGGAACGACGCGCGGTATCGAGACGACGCACCGTCGCATCCGACGTTTCGTCTTCGATCGACAGCTGCAGAATTCCGATGATCGCCTGCAGCGGGGTGCGCATCTCGTGCGATACGTTTGCCACGAACTCACTCTTCGCCGCACTCGCCTCTTCCGCGCGGCCCGACGCGTCTTCGAGTTTGCGAATCAATTCACGAGACACGCGCACCGCATCCGTGAGTTGTGCGCGTCGACGTTCCGCGGTGCGCGCGGCAAGTGCGATGTAGAAACCACCGAGGAGCAGGAATGCGATCTTTGCGAGCTCGACGCCGGCCGGAATCGCGCGATGATCGACGACCTTCACCCAGCCGAGCATCGACGTGTAGCAAAGCACCGCGAACAACGCGAATGCGAGCGCGCGGCGAAACGTCGTCTGCGTTTGATCCGCGACGCGCAACAGCAGAATGAAGAACAACCAGCTCGCGTCTGCACCGGAGTGATAGATCGCGAACGTCCAGATGATGAGATCGCCGGTCAGCGCCACGATCGTGAGATCGAGCGGCGGATCGCGTCGCAGCGCGAATGCGATCGCCACCCACGTCACGCTCGCCCATGCGAACGCAACGAGCGTCGTCGCGGCCCAGCCGTGCAGCGTCGGCGTTGGCAGAATCCAGACGTTGTGCACATAGACCGCGAGCGAGAGAAAGACCGACCCCGCGACGCGCACCAGCGGCAGCTCGATCGCGCCGAGGCGCCAGCGGCGTTCGCGGCGGCGCGCTTCGATCTCCAGCGGATCGATGGCAACCGTACTCCTCCGCGCCTCGCCGGTCATCGCTCAGTCCATCGTAACCACGTCGCGACGACTGCGTTGGAGGATCCCGTTCACGCGCGGCAGCAGCGCATCTCTGCGAATTGGTTTGCGCAGAAATCCGGCCGCGCCCATCTCGAGACTCTGCGTCTCGACATCCACACCCGTCATACCTGTTACGAACATTGCCGGCGTGTCGATCTGTTTCTGCAGCATCAGCTCGAACACCTGCAGGCCGCTGAGCGTCGGCAGATTGATGTCGAGAATCAGCAGATCGAAGTGCGTACGTCCGAGCTCGGCAACGGCGTCCGCACCATCCGCTACCGTCGTCACGTCATAGCCCGCTTCCGCGAGATAGCCTTCGATCAGCGCGGCGGAAACGAGATCATCTTCGACGACGAGAATCCGCGCGTCGTGTTTTGGACCATCGACACCGCGCTCGATGCGACGCACGATCTCGCGATACAAACGCTCGGTCTCATCCGACGGCTCGCGGCCATACTCGCGACGCAGCAGATCGACGCATTCCTGATAGCGACGCAGTGCTGCATCCGCGCGTCCCTGCTCGAGTTGCAGGCGAATCAACGTGCGATGCACGACTTCCTGCGATGGGTCGAGCTCGAGCAAACGCGCCGCGGAGTCGAGCGCCTCTTCCCACCAGCCCGCGCGAATCTGCGTCGCGAGCAAATTGCCGAAGATCGCCAGCGCGCCACGCCAGAACGTGAGACGACGCTCGCTGATCCATTCGTCGAAGCCGCGCACTCCCGCGGTAAAACTCGGCAGCAGATTTCCGCGATAAATCTCCGCGGCCTTGCGAATCGAGTTGATCGATGGCGCGCCCACGAGCTCATTGAACTGCTGCGCGTCGACTTCGACCGTTTCGCGATTGAAGCGAACGGTGATGTTGTCTTCGATCAGGATGTCGTCGGGAAGAAACCGCAGCGCGTAGCGAAGATCGCGCACCAGCGCGCGGACAGGAACGTCCGCCGTGGCATCGCCGAAGAGCAGTTCGCCGATCTCCGCGAGCGATGTCTTCCCGCCGATTTTCAGCGCGAGATAGACGATCAATGCCTGAATGCGGGCGTTGCCCACGGACAGCGCGTTGCCGCGGTAGTCGACGGCGGACAATCCGCCGAGAAGCCGAATGGAAAGGAGGACCATGGAGGGGCGGAAATAAGTGTACGGCGCAAACGCCCCGGCCGGCACACTTTTCGACATTGTACGTGATCGCGTTCGCCGTCCCCGATGCGACAATCATCCCCTCCCGACATCCCGCACGTCGTCAGGCCGGCCCCGCGAGCATGTCGATTGCACGATGGCTACGGACGCAGCCGCAACAATCAGAATCCGAGAAAGGAAAGCGCTGAATGAGGCGCGGTGCCAGTCACCGTTCTGCCAGCGCAACACTTGAACGCGAACATGAGGAGCTCCCGCATCGTCATCACCGGCATCGGCGCGCTGAGTCCCAACGGAATCGGACGCGAGAATTACTTCGCGGCGTCGAAGGAAGGCCGCAGCGGCATTCGCGCGATCTCGCAGTTCGACGCCGGCTCGCTGCCGTGCCGCATCGCGGGAGAAGTCGATTTCGATCCGCATCAATGGGTCGATCCGAAAAACATCAAGCATGTTTCGCGCGTCGTTCCGATGGCCCTCGCGGCGACCGATGAAGCATTGCGCGACGCGAAACTCGATCCGACGGCTGTCGATCTCGCGACGCGGCAGAACATCGGCGTGATGCTCGGCTCCGGCGGCGGCGCGATCGAATTCAGCGAGCGGATGTACGAGCTCTGGTTCAAAAACGCGACGAAGCAGGCATCGATCTATTCGATTCCTTCCGGCACGATCGGCACGATCGCGTCCGAGATCTCGATGGCGTACGACCTTCACGGGTTCTCGCATCTCATCTCGACGGGATGCACGTCATCGACGGATGCGATCGGCTACGCGTATCGCAATCTCAAGCTCGGCGTGTGCGACTACATCATCACGGGCGGCGCGGATGCGACGATCACCGAGGCGGTGCTGACGGGGTTTTGCATCATGCGCATCGTCACGAATCAGTGGAATGAAGACCCGAGTTCCGGGTCCCGCCCCTTCACCGGCAACCGCGACGGCTTCGTCCTCGGCGAAGGTTCCTGGATGTTTGTGATGGAACGCGAAGAAACCGCGCGTGCCCGCGGCGCACACATTTACGGTGAAGTCGCGGGATATGGATCGACATGCGATGCGTACCATCGCGTGCGCATGGACGATTCCGGCGAAGAGCCCGCGCGCGCGATGATGCTCGCGATGAAAGACGCCGACGTCGCAGCGAGCGACGTGCAGTACGTCAACTACCACGGCACCTCGACGGAATTGAATGACCGCATCGAGACGCGCGCGGTGAAACGCGCGTTCGGGAAGCATGCGAACGATCTCGCCGGATCCGCGACGAAGTCGATGATCGGACATCCGCAAGGCGCGTGCGGCGCGGCCGGAGTTGCTGCAACGTTGATGGCCTTTCGCGACGACATGCTTCCGCCGACGATCAACCTCGACACGCCCGATCCCGAATGCGATCTCGATTACATTCCGAACGTCGCGCGCCGGAAGCGCATCGACGTCGCGGTGTGCAACACGATCGCCTTCGGCTCGAAAAATTCGGCGCTCGTGCTGAAGCGAGTCGACTGATGTTCACGCCGAAACGCATTCCTACCGACGAGCTCCTCGATGAACACGACGCGCCGCGCGAGGACATGGAAGAGTCCCTGCGCGATCTGCGCTGGATCAACAAATACTGCGGCGGAATCTGGATCTATCGCGATTTCGTGAAGCAATTCGCGCCGCGGTCGATTCTCGACATCGGCACCGGCACCTCGGATTTGCTCGAGAGCGTTGCTCACGTCCCGTTGCGCGTCGGACTCGACTTCAAGATCGATCATCTGCTCTACATGCGCGATGGCTCGCGCGTGCATCGCGTCGTCGGCGATGCCACGCGATTGCCGTTTCGGGAAAACGCGGTCGATCTCGTCACCTCCTCGCATTTCTTTCATCACTTCTCCTCGGAAGAAAACGCTTCGATCCTCGGCGATTCGCTGCGCGTCGCGAAGAAAGGCGTCGCCGCGATCGACACGCGTCGTCACTACGCGCCGCTGCTTTTCGTGCTCGTGTTAGGCGCGCTGCGTTTCGTCGGACGCATCACGCGCTTCGATGCGCCGGCGTCCGTGCGTCAGGGCTACACGCTCGCGGAAGCGCGCGACGTCGCGAGCAACGTACGCGGCGCGACGAAGACCCAAGTCGTGCGCAAGTGGCCGTATCGCTTCGGACTGCTGTTGTGGAAATAGAGGTCGCCATCATCGGTGCCGGTCCCGCCGGCTCGACGCTCGCGGCGTTGCTCGCACGGCGCGGCGCGAATGTGGTGCTCTACGATCGCGACGAGTTTCCGCGCGACAAACTCTGCGGCGAGTTCCTCTCGTACGACGCGCTCCCGATTCTCGAAACGCTCGGCGTCCTCGATCGCATCGCACACGCGCCGCGGATCGAGCGCTGTCGCATCATCGGACGAACTCGCATCTACGAATTCGCGCTCCCAAGACCTGCGCGCGGTGTGTCGCGCATGCTGCTCGACAAAACGCTGCTCGATTGCGCGATCGCGAACGGCGCGCGATTCGAAGTGCGATCGGTGAGCGAGCTGCAGCTCGACGCGAAGATCATCGTCGGCAGCTGGGGACGCTGGGGCCGATTCGATCAACAGCTGCAACGCAGCTTCATCAAAACCACGAACCGCAACTTCGGCTTCAAACGTCATTATCGAAACACCGTCAACCGCCAACCACCAGCCACCAACCAGATCGATCTCTACTCGTTCAACAAAGGCTACCTCGGCGTCAACGCGATCGAAGGAAACGAGACCAACATCTGCGGACTCGTTCACGCGTCGCGACTCAAACATCACAAAGGACGCTGGGACTCGTTCGTCGACATGATTCGCGACGAAGAACCGCAACTCGATGCGCTCTACGCGGCGCACGAGCCCGCACAGGAACACTTTCTTTCGTCGGAACCCGTGATCTTTCGAGCGCGATCCGCGGTCGAAGGCGGCGTGTTCATGATCGGCGACGCGAGCGGCGT
This sequence comes from Thermoanaerobaculia bacterium, assembly GCA_051953135.1. Taxonomy (GTDB): domain Bacteria; phylum Acidobacteriota; class Thermoanaerobaculia; order Gp7-AA8; family Gp7-AA8; genus QHVT01. Next base: position 13,575 of record JBQCJC010000493.1, read on the forward strand.
CATCGATCCACTGACCGGCAACGGCATGGCGATGGCGATTCAATCGGCGGCATTGCTCTCACCGCTGCTGCTGCGACTGCTCGCATCGCCATCACAGCGAGATTCGATCGAGAACGAATATCGCCGCGCGCATCACGAGCTCTTCGCGCCGCGCATCGCGTGGAGTCGCATCGCGGCGAAGCTGCTGTCGCGTCCGCGCTTCATCGATGCGGCGATGATCGGCGTGCGCACACCAAAACTCGGCGAGTTGTTCCTTCGTCGCACGCGCGCGTCGGCTGTCACAGTCGAACGACTCGTGTCGGCGCTATGATGACCGCTTCATGGCGTCGTTTCCCGAAGGCGAGTTTCTGCTGCCGCTCTTTCCGCTGCCGAACATCGTCTTCTTTCCGCACACGCGCCTGCCGCTGCACGTTTTCGAGCCGCGTTATCGCGAGATGATCAAGGACGCGCTCGAGTCCGATTCGAGATTCGGCATCGTGCTGCTGCGCCCCGGATGGGAAGCGGAGTATTTCGGCGCACCACCCGTCTTCCCGTACGGAACCCTCGGCACGATCGAACAGGCCGTGCCGCTCGATGACGGGCGATACAACATCGTCGTGCGCGGTGACGTGCGCTTTCGCATCCTCGATGAAGTCTCACGCGTGCCGTATCGCACGGCGCGCGTGATCGTCACGCCGGAGACGGAGCGCGATGCGCGCGAGGCGTACTCGCAGCGCCAGTGGCTCGCGGATCTCTCGCATCAATATCTGCGCTATCTCCCCGATCAGAGCGCCGTGCCGGAAATCGAAACGGTGGATCTCGATGCGCTCACGAACGCGCTGATCATGTCGCTGAATCTCGACGTCGAAGAGAAGCAGAAACTGCTGGAGATGGATGACGTGATCTCGCGTGCCGAGGAGATCGGCAACGAGTTGACGAACCGCATTGAGAGCTTGCGGTTTCTCTCTCCCTTTCGACGCAGCAGCGATCCCACAAACAACTAGCGCGACACGCGGACGCGTTGCGCCGCGGTCGCTCGCCGCGATGCAGTTGGCGCTGCGCGCAACTGATCGGCGGCGAGGACGAACCGCGAATCGTGGGTTAGCCGCGATAATTCTCCGCAAACTCCAGCGCGTGATACGTGATGATCAGATCCGCGCCCGCGCGCT
>JBQCJC010000494.1:0-13080 GCA_051953135.1 Thermoanaerobaculia bacterium
AGAGCCCGCCGCTCCACTTCTACTTCATCGACTTCTTGAAGCGTCCCAGGATCTCGCTGCCGACCAGCGTGTCGGCCGCCTGCAGCACTTTGCGAATCATCTCGAGCACGTCGTCACTGCCGCTCCAGTGCTCGCGAAGAATCGCGGCATCGGTATCGACGAGCAACGCATTCAACAGATACACGCCGAAAACGAGATCGTCGACGTAGCCGAGGGGACCGAGGAAACCTTCCGGGATGATGTCGAGCGGAAAGAAGTAATACGCCAGACCGCTGCCGAGCATCACCTTATGTTTCGCGTTCACGCGCGAGTCATTGACCAGGCGCCACATCAGAATGAAGACATCGGGAACGAGCATCAGATACTCGCCGGTCTTGCCCGCGACATTTCCCTTCTTCTCCAGATACGCGCGAATGGCGTTGCGCATGCGGTCGTAGAAACGTTGTGCGCGATCGCTGGAGACCGGCGTCGTCGTCAGCTCGCTCATATCGAGCTCGGCATCGTCGTCAAGTTGAGGGTTCTGTTCCATGAACTGCTCCTTTGCTGGGCTTTACATCGGGCGTTGCGTCCTTCGGAAGATCGGCTCCGCCTCGGCCTAACGTCACCGCGAGACCGCCGTCGATGATCCAGATCTTCTGAATGTCCGCGCTCACGAAAGGTGGCAAGAAGCGATCCAATGACACCACGAGAGTCGCGGGCTCTTCGAACTGTACGAGCTCTTTCGGCAAACGGTTGCGCAGCAGACCGACGAGCAGCGTGGGAATGGGAATTGGCCCCGCGGAGATGCGCGCGAGCGGCACGCGAATCGTGGTTCCCTTCGCGTGAATGTGCGGGATCTCGACGCTGAACGGCACGCTGATGAACTTGCGCACCGAGCCGAGCACGCGCAGCAGGCCGTTCTCGAATTTCAACTCCAGGCGCTCGATCATCGGATCGCTTCCGACCATCTCCCGCGCCATCGCATTCAGCTTCGCGCCGTCGACGCGCACGTCGAGCGAATCCCATTCGATGAAGCGACGCACGTCCGTATACTATGCCGCGCAGTGCCCAAAAGGACCGACCTCACCTCCATTCTCATCATCGGATCCGGACCCATCGTCATCGGACAGGCCGTCGAGTTCGACTACTCGGGAACTCAGGCGTGCAAAGCGCTGAAAGACGAGGGGTATCGAATCATTCTCGTGAACTCGAATCCCGCGACGATCATGACGGACCCCGAGTTCGCCGATCGCACGTACATCGAGCCGCTCACTCCGGAAGCGCTGGAGCGCATCATCGAGCGCGAGAAACCGGATGCGATTCTGCCGACCGTCGGAGGCCAGACCGGAATCAACCTCGCGATGGCGCTGTACGAAAACGGCGCGCTCGAACGTCATGGCGTCGAGCTGATCGGCGCGAATTACGAGGCGATCAAAACCGCCGAGGATCGGCAGCTCTTCAAAGAAAAAATGATGAGCATCGGCGTCGATGTCCCACAGTCGACGTACGCCGCATCCGTCGATGACGCCGAACAATTCGCGACTCGCATCGGCTACCCGCTCGTCATCCGTCCTTCGTTCACGTTAGGCGGAAGCGGCGGCGGCATCGCATACAACGTCGAAGAACTGCGCACCATCGTCGCGCGCGGACTCGATCTCTCGCCCGTGCATCGCGTGCTCGTCGAAGAGTCGGTCATCGGCTGGAAAGAGTTCGAGCTCGAAGTGATGCGCGATCGCGCCGACAACGTGATCATCGTCTGCTCGATCGAGAACTTCGATCCGATGGGCGTGCACACCGGCGACTCCATCACCGTCGCGCCGCAGCAGACACTCACCAACGGTGAGTACCAGGAGATGCGCGACGAAGCGAAGCGCATCATCCGCGCCATCGGGGTCGAGACCGGCGGCTCAAACATTCAGTTCGCCGTGAATCCGACGAACGGCCGCCGCATCTGCATCGAAATGAATCCGCGCGTGTCACGCTCGTCGGCACTCGCATCGAAAGCAACCGGCTTCCCGATCGCGAAGTTCGCGGCGAAGCTCGCCGCCGGCTACACGCTCGATGAGATTCCGAACGACATCACGAAGAAAACGCCGGCGTCGTTCGAGCCGTCGATCGATTACGTGGTCGTGAAGATTCCGCGCTTCTCGTTCGAGAAGTTTCCAAACACGCCGCCGCTGCTCAGTTTCTCGATGCAATCGGTCGGCGAGTCGATGGCCATCGGCCGCACCTTCAACGAAGCACTGCAGAAAGGTCTGCGCTCGCTCGAGATCGGCGTGGCCGGACTCGAATCACGCGGCCACAAGCGCGACGCGATGTCGGAACTGCTGCGCACTCCCACACCGGAACGCATCTTCGGCGTTGCCGATGCATTCCGCGAAGGAATGACAGTCGATGAGATCTACGCGCTGTCGTACATCGATCCGTGGTTTTTGCGCGAGATCAAGAAGATTGTGGATCTCGAATCGCAGGCGCGTACGAAGTCCTTTGACGCGCCATTCCTCCTCACTCTCAAGCGCAATGGCTTCTCCGATCGCCAGCTCGCGAAGCTGACCAATCGCAGTGAAGCGGACATTCGTACGGAGCGCCACGCTCTCGGCATTCGTCCGGTGTACAAACGCGTCGATACCTGCGCCGCGGAGTTCGAGGCGATGACGCCGTATCTCTACTCGACATACGAGCGTGAGAACGAAGCCGATCCGACGGATCGGCGCAAGGTGATCATTCTCGGATCGGGTCCGAATCGCATCGGACAAGGCATCGAGTTCGACACGTGCTGCGTGCACGCATCGTTCGCGCTGCGCGAGATCGGCTTCGAGACCATCATGGTCAACTGCAATCCGGAGACGGTCTCGACGGACTACGACACGTCCGATCGTCTCTACTTCGAGCCGCTCACGCTCGAAGACGTGCTCGAGATCGTCGAGCTCGAAAAACCGGAAGGCGTGATCGTGCAGTTCGGCGGACAAACGCCGCTGAAACTCGCGAAGCAACTCGCCGATGCAGGTGTGCCGATGTGGGGCACGTCCGTCGATTCGATCGACGTCGCCGAAGATCGCGAGCGATTCGGCGAGCTCGCGCGCACGCACGAGATTCGCGTTCCCGCGCACGGCACGGCGATGAACGAAGCAGAAGCGCTCGAGGTCGCGAAGCGCATCGGCTATCCGGTCGTGGTGCGGCCGTCGTACGTGCTCGGCGGACGCGCGATGGCGATCGTGTACGACGAGCAGGCGCTCAGCGCGTACATGGCGCGCGCGGTCGAAGCGGCGCCGGGACATCCGATTCTCGTCGATCACTTCCTCGAAGACGCGATCGAGATCGACGTCGATGCAGTGAGTGACGGCAACGAGGTGATCGTCGCGGGCGTGATGGAGCACATCGAGCTCGCGGGCATTCACTCCGGCGATTCGACGACCGTGATTCCGCCGTACATCATCGGCCATCGCGATCAGGATCGCATTCGCCGCCGCACGATCGAGCTCGCGAAAGCGCTCAACGTCATCGGTCTGATGAACGTGCAGTACGCGATTCAGAATCACGAGCTGTACGTGCTCGAAGTGAATCCGCGCGCATCGCGCACGGTGCCGTATGTTTCGAAAGCGACGGGCGTTTCGTTCGCGAAGATCGCGGCAAAGGTGATGGCTGGCAAAACACTGCGCGAGCTCGGACTCACGAGCGAGCCGCGCGTGCACGGCTATTTCGTCAAAGCTCCGGTGTTTCCGTTCAATCGTTTCCCTCGCGAGGACACGCTCCTCGGACCGGAGATGAAGTCGACGGGCGAAGTGATGGGCAGCTCGCACAACTTCGGCGAGGCATACGCGAAGGCGCTTCTCGGCGCGGGCACGCGTCTGCCGCTCGAAGGCACGGCATTCATCAGCGTGAACGACAACGACAAGCGCCCACTCGTCGCGAACCTCGCGCGCGATCTCGAAGCCCTCGGCTTCCGCATCATCGCCACCGGCGGCACGCGCGAGTTCCTCCTCAAGCACGGCATCAACGCGGATCTCGCGCTGAAGGTGCACGAGGCGCGGCCGAACATCGTCGATCGCATCATCAACGGCGAAGTGGCGCTCGCGATCAACACGCCGTTCGGAAAATCGGCGTTCGTCGATGACACGTACATTCGCCGCATCGCATTACAGATGAACGTTCCGTGCATCACGACGCTCACCGCGGCAACGGCGTGCGTCGAAGGCATTCGTTCGCTGAAAGAAGGCGGCAGCACGTTCGCGGCGCTGCAGGAACAACACGCGCGATAGTTGAAACGGCGGACGTCAGTCCGCCGTCGCCATCTGCTGCTGGAACGTGAGCACGAGGAACTCCGCCGGCCGCACCATCGCCAGGAGAACCTGCACGATCATGTAGCCGTTGAGGATGTCCTGCGACGTCATCGTCGAGCCGATGCCGCACTGCACGCTGTACGCGTCCTTCGCGGTCGAGCCCATCAGCGCGCCTTCCAGCCACAGGCCATTCAGGAAGTTCGAGATCAACGAGACGGCACTCGCCCACGCGTTTGCGTCATTGGGCGCAAACACAAATGGCTGGAGCGCGGTCTTGATCGACTGCTCGATGTAGATGAGCGTGCGGCGCACCTGGATGTAGCGATAGTCGTTGCTGTTGCCGTCGAACGTGCGCGCACCCCACACGACATCGCCTCTGCCCGGAAAGTTTCGCAGCGCGTTGATCGCTTTGCCGTCGGGCGGCAGCATCAGACTCTCCTGATCATCGACGCTGAGTTTGTACGCGACGCTGGCGATGCCTTGGATCGCGATGTTCGCGGGAGCGTTCCACACGCCGTTCGTCGCATCGCTCGCGCACCAGATCCCGGCCATCACACCCGACGCCGGCAGAATCGTTTTGTCCATCTCGACGAGATACGGGAAGTACGCGGCGCCGTAACTGAGGAACTGATTCCCGATGGCGTTGCGGAAACTGGCAGAGACGTCAGCGAGCGTGTCCGGTGTGACACTCGCACCGCCCCAGACGTCGAGGATCGCCATGCGATCCTGCAGCGTGCCGGCCTGCGCGAGCATCGTCTGCGCCACGGTCGCGAAGTCGTCGATCGATGCGAGCAACGAGGCATCGGGCGCGACGACGATCGTCACGCCGAGGTGATCGCGAACGACGTTCAATCCATTGATCAACGCATTCGCGGTGATCGGCGCCGAGGTACCGACGGAAACGACAAAACACGTTCCGCCACCGTTCGCAAAATACAGCGCGATGCTGTCATGCAACGCGCCGGGAGACGTCGCGCCGAACGTCTGCTCATACGCGGCGAGCGATGCGATCTCGATCGCCTGCATCGGCGCCGCGTTCAATGTGTAACCGACGAACGCGGGCACGGCGGTCGGAACGCCAACGACAGACGGAGGGAACGCCTCACTGACAGACATGCGGACATGTTGCCAGAAAGCGAGCCCGACTTTACGGAATTACGCGACGATTAGTTGTGCACGACCCGTTGCCAGCGACGTCATGAACGGCGTCATCGCGGTGATCGTGTACTCATACGTCGATCCCGGCTCACCTTCCACGGCCGCCGTGATCTGACGATGCGGACGTGCGCCGCCAGGCTTGCGCGTCTTGTACACGGCCTGCGCGAACGGCGCGGGCTTCGCGAACTCGATGACGATTTCTTCGACGTTGAAGTCAGCGCCGCCGATGTAGCGGAAGTCCCACTCGATCCCTTCGCCGCGACGCACCGTCACGCTCACCGGATTCGGCAGCACGTGAAAACGGCCCTGCGACTGCTCGACATCGATGCGCACCGGCACGGTGCGAATGACCTGCGCGGTGAGATCTTCTTCGCGAATCAGACGATCCGACGATGCCGGCGGAGCGGCGATCGCGGACGGCGCTTCCGCACGCGGAGGTGCGGGGATGAACGATGCGGGACGCGGCTTCTCGGTCGAGAGCCACGCGGCCGCAGGTGCGCCGTTCGATGTGATGCGCGGACGCGCGCGGCGTCCGCGTTTTTTCTCCGGTTCCGCTGCGGCCGCTGGAGGCGCTGCTGGTGCAGCAGGCGCGGCAGGTGCTACAGACGTAGCAGCTTTCGGCGCAGCTTTGTCCGGAACGGCTTTCGGCGTAGAGACTTTCGGAGCGGGCGCCGCTTTCGCTGGCGCCGCTGGCTTCGCCGCTTTCGCCGGTTTCTCTGCAGCCTTCGGCGCAGCAGCTTTCGCTGCCGGCTTCGCGGGCTTCGGCGCGGCAACGGCTTTCGGCGCAGGCTTCGCGACCGGTTTCGCCGGCTTCACTGCCTTCGGCTTCGCAACGGCTTTCTTCTTCGGCGTCACGGCTTTTGCCGCCTTCTTCGCCGCTTTCTTCACCGCTTTTGCCGCCGCCTTGCCTGCCGCCTTCGCCACCGCTTTCACCTTCGCAGCCGCTTTCTTCGCGGGCTTCGCAGGTTTCGGAGCGGGCTTCGCCGCTGCCTTCTTCGGTTTTGGCGCTGAGGCTTTCTTCGGTGCGACCTTCTTCTTCGCAGCCGCGGCCACGTTCTTCACTTTGGCAACGACCTTCTTCGCCGCACCCTTGTTCCCCGCTGCGGCTTTTTTCCCCTGCGCCTTAGCCATGAACCATTTTCTCCGGACCCATGGGCTGAAAATTGAATGGCGCAATATAGCAGCGGCTGGCCGGTTCGCCAACCTTGCTATTGAAATACACCAGCCGCGGCAAATCCGCCGTCGATGCCGATGCACTCGCCGCTGATGTATCCGGCGGCCGGCATGCACAGAAATGCAACGAGCGACGAGACTTCCTCCGGCTCACCGACTCGGCCCGCCGGCGTCACCGCGAGGATCTTCCCGAGTCGCTCCGGATCGTCGAGCACCGGCTGCGCGAGCGGCGTGCGGATGTACCACGGCGCGACAGCGTTCACACGAATCCCATCCTTCGCCCACTCGGATGCGAGCGCGCGCGTGAGATGCGCGATCGCGGCCTTGGTCATCGCGTACGGTGCGCCGGTGCCGAGGTGACGATAGGCGGCGACGGAGGCAACGTTGACGACACTCGCCTCACCCGAGCCTTTCAGCAACGGATGCGCGAGGCGGCAAAGCTCGAACACCGCATCCATGTTCGTCTCGCGCACACGCACATACTCGTCGTACGAGTACTCGATCGCTTTACGGCGAATGTTCGTACCCGCGTTGTTGATGAGGATGTCGAGCTTGTCGATGCCGTCGAAGATGCGCTTGCGATCTTCGGCGTTCGTGACGTCCGCCTGAATGTCCGCACCGTCGCCGCGCGCGACACGAATCACGTTCGCGCCGAACGATGCGAGCTCGTTCGCAATCGCGAGTCCGATGCCTTTTGTCGCACCGGTGACGAGTGCAGTTTTGTTCGCAAGCGACCAGCGTGCAGATGTCATCTCATTCCCGCTATCGTTCTGGTGGAGCGGCGGACTCTCAGCCCGCCGGTCATCAACCATTCGACGGGCTAAGAGCCCGTCGCTCCACTGATCTCACTCTTCAACACGTCACGCAACTCCTCGGCGATCCGCCGAATCATCGCCGCGTCTTCGCCTTCGACCATCACGCGCACGAGATTCTCGGTGCCGGAGTAACGCACGAGAATGCGTCCCTTCCCGCCGAGCTCTTTCATCGCGTCCGCGTGTGCCGCCTGATATTTCGGCAGCGAATCGAGCGACGGTTTCGCCGCGACTCGTTCGTTCACCAGCAACTGCGGCATCGGATCGAACGTGCGCACTTGTGAGAACGGCGCATCCGCGTTCGCGAGAATGTGTCCGAACACCAGCGCGGTGTGAATGCCGTCGCCAGTCGTGTGCACCGTGCGATCGATGATGTGACCTGACTGTTCGCCGCCGAGAATCGCATCGCGCTGCAGCATCAGCTCGAGCACGTACTTGTCGCCGACGTTCGCGCGCAGCAACTCGATGCCGTCATCCTGCAGTTGCTTCTCGAATCCGAAATTCGACATCACGGTCGTGACGACGACATCGCCGCGCAACTCGCCGCGCGCACGCGCCGATTTCGCCCAGAGATAAATGATCTCGTCGCCGTCGCGGATCTTGCCTTTGTCATCCGCGAAGATTGCGCGATCCGCATCGCCGTCGAATGCCACGCCGTAATCGGCCTGCTGCTCGACAACGACTTGCGCGAGTCGCTGCGGATGCAACGCACCCGATTGTTCGTTGATGTTGCGGCCGTTCGGCGTGTCGTGAATGACGACGACGTCCGCACCGGCGCGACGAAACACTTCCGGCGCGATGCGATACGCGGCGCCGTATCCGGTATCGAGCACGACTTTGCGTCCGGCGAGCGCACTCGGCGGAACGCCTTCGATCAGAAATCGCTCGTAGGCTTCGATGAGCGCTTCGTTCTCGACGAGCGGCGTCTCCGGCACATCGACATCATCGACACGCAGCGCGCGCAGCTCGTCTTCGATCTCTTCTTCAATTGCATCGGCGAGCTTCATGCCGTCGTGGCCGAAAATCTTCACGCCGTTGTCTTCGAACGGATTGTGCGATGCGCTGATCGAGATCGCCGTCGCGGCGTCGGTGGTGCGGCAGAGATACGCGAGGCCCGGCGTCGGAATCACGCCGACGAGCACGGCTTCGGCGCCACCTTTCTCGATCCCGAACGAAAGCGCGCGCGCGATCTCAGGACCCGATTCACGCGTGTCCATGCCGAGAAGAATTTTCGTTTTGCCGACGCGAGGCGCGAGCGCCTCGCCTAACGCGGCCATCGTTGCGTTGTCGAGCGGATACTGGCGCGCCTTCGCGCGAATGCCGTCCGTTCCGAAGAGAACTCTCATTCAGGTGTCCGTTCTGTCGTGGTGGTGGTGACGCTCGTATCGGTTGCGGCGGGAGGATTCGGCCCGACCGCGGCGAGCACCGGGACCGTGACCTGCGTCGTGAGCGGCGAGATGACGCGCACCATCGGCGAATCCGAAACCACGACCACGGTCTGCACGAATGTTCCCGTGCGGCCGGTCATATTAATCCGTTCGGTCGTGACCTCGCTGAGCTTCATCACCTGCTGCGCCGGGCCGGACACGAGCACCACCGGCGGATCGGTCGTCGCTTCGCCGATGACATATCCACCCGACGGACTACCGATGAGCAAAGGCCGCACCGGAACAGTTCGCTGCCGCAGTTCTTCGACGCGAAAGCGCACTTTGTTCGGCACGATCGAAACGATCTCGAGCTCCGGCGGAACGTTGATCGCCTGCGGACGCAACGTGATCTCCGCTTCGCCGGCATTCTGAATCCAGCCAAGCTCCACCGGCACTTCGAGATTCTGCGTGGAGAGATTGCGGAGATCGGCCGCGCGGCCGCGCACGCGCACCGCGACACTGCCGGGGATGTCGGTGGTGATGACGAGTCGCGGCGGCATGGAGACGAGCGAGAGCGGAACGGTGAAAAGGCGCTCGCGCACGGGCTCGCGACGCGGTGCCGACACGACGAACCAGAGCACGACGGCGAGCGCGAGCGAGATGAATTTCAGTCCGAGGTTCTTCATCCGAAGCGCTCCGTGAGAATGGCGCGCAATGCGTCGCGATCGAGATGTTCACGCAGTTCGCCGTCTGCAGCGACGGCAACGGATCCATTCTCTTCCGACACCACAATCACGATCGCATCGCTCTCCTCGGAGAGCCCGATCGCCGCGCGATGCCGCGTTCCATGCGCGAGTTGCGGATCGGGTGTCGACGTCAGAGGCAGAAACGCATTCGCCGCAACGATGCGATTGCCGCGCAGAATCGCGGCGCCGTCATGCAGCGGACCACCGGGCGTGAAGATCGCGACGAGCAACTCCGTCGTGATCAACGCATCGATCGGCTTCGCGCCTTCTTCGTACATCCGCAGCGTCTGCCGTCCTTCGATCGCCATCAACGCACCGACGCGTTTCGGCGAGAGCACATCGCACGCGTTCAGCACCGCATCGATCGGAAACTCGCCCGCCGGTCTGCGAAAGAAAAGCGCGAGGGGATCGCCGATGATGCGCGCGAGTCCGCGGCGAATCTCCTGCTGGAACAACACGATCACCGCGAACGGCAGATAGAACAGGATCTTCGCGGAGATCGCTTCGAGCGCGGGCAGATCGAATGCGCGCGCGATGAAGAACGTCGAGCCCAGGACCATCAGGCCGAGGGAAATTTGCATCGCGCGCGTGCCGCGGATGAGCGCGAGAATCGAATAGATGATGAACGCGACGATGAGAATGTCGACCGCGTCGCGCCACGTCGGATTCAGTTGAAACAGGCGATCGAAGACGTTCATCGATGCGCCTCGATCGCGTGCAGCACGCGTAGAAAATCGGACGTTGCGCGCACGTCATGCACGCGCACGATCGACGCGCCACCACGATGCGCCGCGGCGACCGCGGCGAGTGAGCCGCTCGCACGCGCGGCACCCGAAGGTTGTCCGGTGAGTTGCCCAATGAACCCTTTGCGCGATGCGCCGATCACCAGCGGTGCGATACCGGTGAATTCACCGCAACGCGCGAGGATCTCGAGATTGTGCTCGAACGTCTTCGCGAATCCGATTCCCGGATCGATGAGGATGCGATCTTCTTTGATGCCCCCGTCGATCGCGTCCTCGAAACGCGCGCGCAGTTCATCGCCAACCTCGCGCACGACATCGTCGTACTGCGCGTGCTCCTGCATCGTCTTCGGCTCGCCGCGCATGTGCATGAGGATTACCGGCACATCGCGCTTCGCCGCGATCACGCGCATCGCGGGATCGAATTGCAGCGCACTGACGTCGTTGATGATGTCCGCACCTGCATCGATCGCCGCTTCCGCAACTCCTGCTTTGCGCGTGTCGATCGAGATACGCACGTTGCTCCGCGCCCGAATGCCTTCGATCACCGGGATCACGCGCGCCAGCTCTTCGTCGATGCTCACGGCATCGGATCCGGGTCGCGTCGATTCCCCACCGACGTCGATGATCGCCGCGCCGTCTTTCTCCATCTGCAGTGCGTCATCGATCGCGCGTACGCGATCGAAATGCAAACCGCCGTCGGAGAACGAATCGGGAGTCACATTGAGGATGCCCATCACGAGCAGCGTGTGTCCCGATTCGTCCATGGACTACACGTCGCGTTCGCGGCGGATGCGCGCGCCCAGCGCATTCAGACGTTCGTCGATGCGCTCGTAGCCGCGATCGATCTGATGCACGTTATGAATGATGCTCTCGCCTTTCGCACAGAGCGCGGCGAGCAGCAACGCCATGCCGGCGCGAATGTCGGGGCTCGAGATTTCGGCGCCGTACAAACGTTGTCCGCCGACGATGATCGCGCGATGCGGATCGCAAAGAATGATGCGCGCACCCATCGAGATCAGCTTGTCCGTGAAGAACAGGCGGGACTCGAACATCTTCTCGAAGATCATCACCGTGCCTTCGGCCTGCGTGGCGATGACGACCATGATCGACAAGAGATCCGCGGGGAACAACGGCCACGGACCGTCATCGATCTTCGGTACCGCGGCACCGATGTCGTAACGCACGCGCAGTTCCTGATCGCGCGGGACGCGGATGTTCCTGCCTTCGATCTTCAACTCAACGCCGAGTTTCTCGAGCATGTGCTTCGTCACGAGCATGTGCTCGGGCACGGCGTCTTCGATCAGCAGCTCGCTGCGCGTGACCGCCGCGAGTCCGATGTACGAGCCGATCTCGATGTGATCGCTGTTGATGTAGAAGTCGCCGCCGTGCAGAGACTCGACGCCTTTGATGCGCAGCGAGTTCGTGCCGATGCCTTCGATCTGCGAGCCGAGGAGATTGAGGAAGTGACAGAGGTCCTGGACGTGCGGCTCGGCCGCGGCGTTGTAGATCTCGGTTTCGCCTTCCGCGAGGACCGCCGCCATGACCGCGTTCTCGGTCGCGGTGACGGACGCTTCGTCGAGAAACATCTTCTTGCCGACGAGTTGTCGCGCGGACATGCGGTACTCGTGCGCCGAGACTTCGATCTGCGCGCCTAACATTTCGAGCGCGAGCAGATGCGTGTCGACGCGGCGGCGTCCGATCGCATCACCGCCGGGCTTGGCGACCGCAACCTGTCCGCAGCGCGCGAGCAACGGTCCGGCGAGGAGAATCGACGCGCGGATCTTCTTCGAGAGCTCGGGATCGGGATTACACTCGATCTCGCCGGCAGCATGAATGCGATAGACGTTCTGCTCGAGCTTCTCGACCTTCGCGCCGAGGCGCTCGAGGATCTGGAGCATGACGCGGACATCCTGAATGTCCGGAAGATTGCGGAGGATGACAGGCGAGTCCGTGAGCAGACATCCGGCAAGGATCGGCAGCGCCGCGTTCTTGTTGCCACCGGGCCGGATCGACCCTTCGAGCCTGCGACCGCCTTCAACGATAAAGCGTTCAGCCATCGGCGCGGATTGTATGCCGCGCGCGTCGAAAGAACAGCCCATTGCCACAAAACACGATGGGATAGACTCGCGAGCATTCGATGAATACGTCTCACGATACGCAGTGGCGTGGTTGGTGGTGGCTGACTTGGGCAGGATTTCTTCTCTTCTTACTGATTCCGGGACCGCACGGTAGCCTCTTCGGCGGGGTGCCGCTTTCCGGCAAAGGAACTGCCGTCCTGCTGCTTCTCATCGGCGCGGGCATCGGGACGACGCTGATCCAACGGTCACGCTCGCCAAGGCCGCTGTGGACGATCATTTTGTTCGTCACTGTGCTTGCGAAGCTGATCCTGTCGTCGTTCCTCGTGACGAATGGCTGGCAGGTTCGGTATGAAACTGCACAGCTGCGCGCCGACAAGAGTCTCGAGTCCATGCGCGTGATGCGCTTTACGGCGGCATCAGGTGAACGCCCGTACCGCATCGAGGAGAAGATCGACGTCCGCAACCGGACCATGCTCGGCGCGGATTTCATCAACGACATTCCGCGCTCGCCGAACTACGAATTCGTTCTTCGCGACGTCGCGCAGCCGATGCACATCGTTTGGCGCGGCTACCACTGGTCCGAAACAGAGCAAACCAGACCTGTTCGATTGACGGCGTCCGGGGTCGTTACGCTTCGCGTGAACGGCCGCGGTTTGTTTAGCGGAAAAAACCCGCAAACGCACGAAAACACGCTGCCGCTCCATTCCGGGCCAAAACTGCTCGAGTTTTTCTACGCGAAGGCGT
>JBQCJC010000495.1:0-6968 GCA_051953135.1 Thermoanaerobaculia bacterium
ACGACTTCGGAAAGGTCGGCGTGCGCGAGCAGGTGCTGGTCAAAGAGAAGAAGCTCTATCCGCAGCAGCTCGAGAACATTCGCGGGCGCTTCGAGTTCGTGATGAAGTCGGTCGAGAGCGACGCGAACCGGCGGAAGGTCGAGTATCTGCTCGAGCATGGGCGCGAGAATTTCGCCGAGTTCAGCGCGCATGTCGACGCGGAGACAGCCGATACGATTCTCAATCTCCAGCGCGATTTCGCATTCATCGCGCAGTCGAACGAGCCGACGGTGCTGCCGGAAGGCGATTTTCAGTACCTGCTGCAACTCGCGGAGCGCGACTTCACGGACATTCGCGGTGAGAAGCGATTGCTCGTCGAAGGGGAAGAGGCGCGCATCCTTTCGATCCGCAAAGGCAATCTCGACGCGGCGGAACGTCTCGAGATCGAGAGCCACGTCACACACACGTTCAACTTTTTGCAGAAGATCCCGTGGACGCGCGATCTCTCCGCGGTCGCGGACATCGCATTCGCGCATCACGAGAAACTCAACGGCCGCGGTTACCCGCGCAAACTCACCGCCGCGGACATTCCTCTGCAGTCGCGCATGATGACGATCTCCGACATCTACGACGCGCTGACCGCCAGCGACCGCCCGTACAAACGCGCCGTTCCCACCGAACGCGCCCTCGACATCCTCCGCATGGAAGTGAACGACGGCCTGCTCGACCAGCAACTCGTCGACACGTTCATCGAGGCCAAGGTGTTCGAGCGCGCCGGTGTGCTGAGAACGTGAGGCGCGGCGGGTGATTCGGCGGGCTGAGAGCCCGCCGCTCCACTTTTTATTGCGCGGGTACGTACGTTGGGTCGTTCGTTTCGAGGTCGATGACGCTTGCGTATGCGGCGACGCGGCCGGTGCCGTCGATGACGCTCACGGTGACGCGGGCGTTGTGGGTGTCGGCGAGGCCGACGCTCTTCAGCAGTGAGCCGAGTTGGCGGAATTCATTTGGCGCGAGGGTGAGCTGCGTCGTGACGGTGAATTTCGAATCGGGCGGGACGACGGCGATCTCGATCGTTGCAGGATTGCCGGTGACTTCGGCGAGGCCGATGTTCGAACGGAATCGCGTCGTTTCTTCGACCTGCAGGAGTTGCAGCGGGCGTGTGTCGGTTCCCGCGGCTTCATTCGGTGTCACGGCGGAGATGAACTGTCCATACGTACCGCTGCTGGTCTGGTTGTACGTGCGCGCGGTGGCGATCAGGCGCGAAGCGTTCGCGGTGGAGATGTGGACCGCGCCGCCGTCATTGCTCACGCCGAAGACTGTGGCGAGTGTGCGATCGAACTGACGCACCTGCCCGGCGGGGATAGTCAATGTGCTGACTTTCGGCTCGCCGCCGTTTTGCGAGTAGTAGGTGAGTGTGGCGTCGACGTCCGTGGTGCCGGCGTTGAAGACGCGCATGTCGGACTGCCAGTTGGCGATGCCGTTGTTCAAATCGGCGATGCCCGGCACGACCCACTTCGTGTTGCCTGCTTCAGTGAGCGTGACCGGTGTGACGAGCAGCGGATCGGCGGTTTGATTGTCGAGCACCGAGGCGTAGGCAGTGACTTTGCCGACATCGGACGTGACTTCGAGCTCGATGCGTCCGTCGGTCAGTGACGACACGCCGTTCTGCACGAGGAATGAGTTGAGCTGGCGATGCTCGCCGCCTTTGAGATCGAGCGGGAACTCGCCGAGTTTCGCGCCGTTGTCGCCGAAGATCTTCACGAGCAGCGAAACGGGTTCGCCTGAACCTTCGACGATGCCGAGGTTCGTGCGATAGCGCTCCGATTGCGCGAGCTGCTGCAGCGAGAGCACGTTTCGCTGCGACACTTCCGCGGCTTTGCCGATGAAGCTCGCGAACGGAACGGCCGGGATGTACTGACCGAATGTGCCGTTCGACGTGAGGTTGAACGTGCGCGACGACGCGAACGTCACGAGATTTGAGAGACCGGCGATTACTTCGCTGGTCGTTCTCGCGGACGATTGCGTGACCGGACGAATCTCCAGCGAGCCGGTGACACTCACGCCGCCGGTGCCGAACCAGGAGCGCAGGATGTCGTCGAGCGCGATGGTCTGTCCGGGCTCGACAGAGAACTGCGTTTGCTTGCCTTCGGTGATGCCGCTGTCGCCGCTCGGCGTGAACGTGAGCTCGTACGTCATCAGCGACGGCGATGTGTTCGACACGCGCACGTCGGACTGGAAGTGCGCGTTGATGCCGTCGGCGTGTGCGACGGCGGGGATGATCAGCGCATCCGGCGGCGGCGCCGATTTCGTCGTCGGTGTGACGGGCGGGACGAGGCTGACGGAGAAGCCTGGATTGAAGACCGTCGTGCCGTTCGTCGAAACGTTGTTTGCGGACGGCGTGGTGAGCGTGACGGTGATTCCGCCGAGGCTCGTGCCGATCGGAAGATCGTTCGCGTCGGCGCGAACCGTGAGGTTGATGCCGCTCGCTGGAACGACGCCCGACGCCGGCGTGACACTGAGCCACGGATGCTTCGCCATTGCGGTGAATGTCTGGCCGGCGAGCTCGGGTCCGAGTGGCAGCGTGAACAACAACACGCCGCCGTTGACGGTGGTCGAGCCCTCGGTTGCGGCACTCGGAAGAATGAAGATCGCGGCAGGGGCGCTGTACGCGGAGATCGTCGTCGGCGCGCAACGGCCGTCGAATGCGCGTGCACGAACGAAGATCGAAAGCGGCGTCGTGCCGTTGTTCGTGCGCACGAGCTCGTACGACGTCGTGTTCGTGGTGATGTTCTGCGCGTTCGCGAAGTCGGCAGTTGATGCGATCTGCAACTGATACGCGTTCGCGCCTGCGACCGGCGTCCACTGCACGAGGAACGGAATGCCGGAGGAGATTTGTCCCGGCGTGGAAATGATCGGAGCGGAGATCGGCGCGCATGCTACCGGAGCTTCGATCACTTCGAGGCGTTTCACTTCCGAGTCGAGCGGCGAGCATGAATCGCCGAAGCGCGTGCGCACGAACCAGCGGAGCTTGCCGGTGTTGAGCACGATGTTGTTCACGTGCGTGCTGGTCGTCGACGCGATGAGTTGCGGTGTGTTGCCGCCACGTTGCGTGTAGAGCTCGTAGCGCGTGGCGCCGACACTCGCGGTCCATGCGAACGTGACCGGCGATGTGCTTTGCACGCCATCGAGCGGCGCGAGTGTCTTCACGCGCACGTTGTTCGCGCATGCATTCGGCTCCGCGAATGTGAAGCGCGATTTCAGCGAGTCACGCGACGGGCAGCGATCGACGTACGCGCGGACGAACCATTCGAGCTTGCCAGCGGGCACGTTCGCGGTGAATGACGTGGACGTGGTGCTGCCGAAGAGCGCGTGTGTTCCGTTGCCGACCGAGAGCCACACTTCGTACGCGATCGCGTTCGAGACCGGCGTCCACTGGAATGTGATGCTGCCGCTGTTCACGTTGGCGTTGTTCGACGGCGCGCTGAGTTGTGCGCGTTCTGATGGATTGCAAGTCTGCGCCGCGGGAATCGTGAACGACGAGCGCGTCGATTCGGTGGATGCGCAGCCGTCGTACAACGCTTCGACCCACCAGATCGCGCTGCCGCGTTCGAGGGTTGCACGCAGCGATGTCTCATCCGTCGTCGTGCCCAACACCTCGGGCGCCGCGCCATCGATCGAGATCCAGACGCGATAGCCATCGGCGTCGTTCGCAGCGTTCCATACGAACTCGACGGACGATGCGTTGAGCGTGCTGTTGTTCGATGGAGAAACGGGCGACGCGGCGGTGCGATTCGCGCACGGATCCGGCTGGCGAACCTCGAACGCGACGCTCGGCGAGCGCGTCGGCGGACAAGCGTGGAAGAGTGCTTCGACGTACGCGTTGGTCGCGCCTGCCGGCACCGCCGTGGTGAGTGTGAGTGCGCCATCGGTGGTGCCGACGTCCTGCGCGGCCGTCCCGCTGGCTTCGACCCACACGCGATAGCCGATCGCCTGCGGCACCGGCGTCCACGCGAATGTGACGGGCGAGTTGATTGTGCTGCCGAGTGGCGCGGTGAAATGCGGTGCGGTGTGCGACGCGCAGTCGCCGTTTTCCTGCACGACGAACGTACGCGTGACCGACGTGAGTGGATCGCACGTGGGGAACTTCGCAACGACGAACCATGAGGTGGTGCCGCTGCTCGCGACGATCGTGAAGGAGGACCTCGTGGACGTGCCGGCGAGTGTTGGACCGTTGTTCGTCACGAGCCACACGTCGTAACCAGTCGCGTAGAACACGTCGGTCCAGTCGAGCGTGACCAGTGAGTCGACGGTTGCGCCATCCGCGGGCGAGATGAGCGCCAGTCCCGTCGTCTCACACGACGGCGTGGTGATGCTCGTCGTCACCGATGCGGTGTTGTTCGACAGGATCGGATCGGGCGTGCTCGCGCTGATCGTCACGACATTCGTGATCGCGCCGCTCGCTGCTGGTGCGGTGACGGTGATTTGAATGTTGCTCGACGTGTTCGCGAACGCGGTGCCGGTGCAGCGAACCGCGCCTGTGAGTTGCGCGCAGGACCACGGACCCGACGCGATGTTCGTGACGGTTACGCCCGGAGGAAGCGTGTCCTCGATCACGACGCCGTTCGCGGTGGCGGGACCGTTGTTCGTCACGCCGAGCGTGTACGTCAGTGAGCTATTCGCGTTCACCGTCGCGGGTGCGGTCTTCGTGATCGCGAGATCGGCATCGAGTGTCGACGTGGTGATGGAGACGTTGTGCACGTCGTTGTCGACGCAACTTCCGATGGTGACGCTCGAGTTGAGTCGGGTCGTGCCCGATGCGCCGGTCTTGAACGTGATCGCGTTGGTGCCGTTGCCGCTGAGGATCGTGCCGTTGGTGATCGACCACGAATACGTCGCGCCGGGTTGCGACAGCATCGATGCATTCAGCGTCGTGTTCGGTGCGGCGGAGTTGGTTGCGGTGATGTTCGCTTTTGGATCAGACGAGACGCTCACGTTGTGCGACGTCGAGACGATGCATCCGCCCGCGGTGGTCACGGTGACGGAGTACGTTTGCGAGCCGCTGTTGAGAACGCGGTTGATCGTTTGCGTCGTCTCGCCGGTGTTCCACAGATAGCTCGTGTAACCCGCGCCCGCATCGAGTACGAACGGCGTGCGCGCGCAGACGGTAGTCGGACCGATGATCGTGGCACTCGCGGCGGATGTGATCGGAATGTTGATTACACCGCTGTTGCTCGCGCACGAGCCCGAGGTGATGTTCACGCTGAGGGTGACGTTGCCGCTTGCGCCCGCGGTGAACGTGATCGCGTTCGTGCCGGCGCCGCTGGTGATGGTGCCGTTCGACATCGACCACACGTACGTCGCGCCTGCGATCGGTGCGACGCTGGCGCTCGCGGTGCCGTTCGCGCAAACCGATGCAGGCGTGTTCACGCTGGCGACCGGGTTCGCGGTGACGTTGACGATGTGCGAGTCGCTCGCGTTGCACGAGCCGCCATTCGAGACCGTGACGGTGTAGGTCGTGGTGCTGCTCGGCGAGACCGTGATCGTTTGCGTCGTTGCGCCAGTGCTCCACGCGTAGCTCACGTAGCCCGCGCCAGCATCGAGCGTGACGGGCGACGATGCGCACGTCGCTGTCGGGCCGGTGATCGTCGGCGTTGGTGTGGTGATGACGGAGACGTTGTGCGTGGCGGTGTTCGGGCAGCCGATCGCGTTCGTGACGGTGACGCTGTAATTCGTCGTCGTTCCCGGTGCGACGGAGATCGTGCGCGTGGTGGCGCCGTTGCTCCAGAGATACGTGTCGAAGCCTGCGCCCGCGTCGAGCGTGATGTTTGCGGCGCCCGCGCAGTACGTCGTCGGACCGGTGATCGTCACCGCGGGCGGCGTGCAGTTCGCGGCGATGAACGGCGCGGAGAATTCCGACGTGCCGTCCGCGAGCGTGATGCACGACGAATCGGTGTACGTCGTTGCGGTGGCGACGATCGAGTCTCCGGCGACGACACTCGGTGCGCTGAACGACGTGCCGATGCCGAGGTTGTTGCCGGCGATGCAATTGAAGAGGAGGTGCGTTTTGCCTTCGCCGCTCGCATCGGCTTTGAAGAATTCGAACATCACGCTGCCGACGCCGCTCGGCGCGCTGCTGGAGTCGATGTTGTAGGCGATGCGAATGTCGCCGCCGCCGAGAATCGCGACGTCGGTGATGACCGGTGCGTTCTGGTAGCCGTTCGGACCGGTGTCGGCGTCGCCTGCATCGTTCGGCGTCACACCGTCGGTATTGAGATCGATGCCGATGCCGCCGTTGTCATGCAGCGAGTTCCCGAGGAACGCGTTTGCGTTGCCGCCACCGACGCCGATGGCGTAGCCGCCGTTCGACGCGATCACGTTTTCTTCGCCCGCGGTCATGCTGCCGACGAACGTGTTCGCGGCGTTGATGAAAATGCCGCCGGTCGTATTTGCGGCGGGCGTAACGCCGTCCGACGCGAGTCCGATCGTGTTGCCGTAGACGTAATTGCCGTCGGCATTCACGATCACGCCGAAGTTCGATCCCGCGATCACGTTGCCGGCGCCGTTCGTTCCGACGTGGTTGCCGAGCGCGTAGTTGATCAGCTTCACGTTTGCGCTGGCGTTCGAAAGAATCGTGGTTCCGCTGACATCGAGTCCGATCCAGTTGTTCTGAATCGAGTTGTTGTCCGGCGATGCTGCGGGCGCGGAGCCTTCGATGTAGATGCCGTACGTCGTGTTGCCGGAGATGAGATTGCGATGCGCGGTCGTTGCACCGCCGATCGTGTTGTTGTCGGAGCCATCGAGGATCTGCCCGCCGCGAGCGTTCGGACGCGCGGACGAACCGGAAGGATCCGTTCCGATGTAGTTGCCCGCGACGACGTTGTTGTTCGCGGACGTCGTGAGAATCACGCCACTGTCGGTGTTGCCGGAAATGATGTTGCGCTGCGTCGCGGCCGTGCCGCCGATCGTGTTCGACGAACCGGTCACGCGCA
>JBQCJC010000496.1:0-10908 GCA_051953135.1 Thermoanaerobaculia bacterium
CGAACGCGAGGAAGATCCAGCTGAACGGGATGTCGCGCCGCGCGCGATGCACGAGCAGCGTGAGCATCGCCGAGATCGCGACGTACGACAGCCCGATGAGAATGTCGCTCACCGCATGCGTCCAGACGAGAGCAGGATCGCCGCGATAGCAGAACACATGCGGCAGAAACGTTCCGGAAGCGAAAAGGCGTGATGCGAGTCCCGGCCAGAATGCAACCGCGGCAGCGCCGGCGAGCGTCACAGCAGTGGCATATCGCACCACGTTCGACCGTGCGATTCCGATAGCGCTGTCATGCATGGAAGCATTTTGCGCCGATCACCGTTGCGTGTGACAGTCAGCACGGGACAGTTGACGCAAACGCATCGCCGTCCCTACACTGGATCTCGACGTGAACATCAATCGCACTCATCGGCACCACCACCATCACCGTCACATGCGGTAGGGGTGCGTCCGTTTTTTGTGCCCCGCCGAAAGGAAGGGGCATGACCGATGAGCAGCGCCATCTCGAAACCTCTTCCTGAACGCGGGAAGGGGTTTTCGAGTTTATGGCCACTGAGTTCAGATATCCGACGGGCGCGCGACCGCTCCTGATCGAAGAAACCGCGAGACGGCGGCGCATCGAAACGCGCTTCGTCTCCCTGCTCGAGCGCGACGGCTTCGCCGAGGTCGTGCTTCCCATCATCGACTTCGCCGAGCCGTATGCCGCGATCACCGATCGCGCGTCCGTGCGGCAGAGCTATCGATTCACTGATCGCGAAGGCGAGCTCGTTGCGATTCGCAGCGACTTCACGCCGATGGTCGCGCGCGCGCTCGCACCGGCCATCGCCGATGCGAGTCTTCCGCTGCGCGTCTTCTATCGCGGCGACGTCGTGCGCTGCGAAGCGACGCGGCTCGGCGCAAATCGCGAGCTCTTTCAAATCGGCGCGGAGCTCATCGGCGATGCATCGATCGACGCCGATCTCGCGATGCTGCGACTCGTTGCCAGCATCGCATCGACGTTCTGCGCGACGCCGCTCATCGTCTACACCTCGCCACAACTCGAATCGCAACTCGATCGCGATGCGCGATTCGTCCTCTTCACCGACAGCGACGAAGAAAGCGCGAGCTACTACACCGGCTTGCGTTTCTGGGTGTATGGCAACGACCGCCGCAATCCGATCGCGCAGGGCGGCCGCTACGACTCGCTCTACGCGCGCTTCGGCGTCGATGCGCCCGCGATCGGATTCACCTTCACCGTCGATGACATCGTCGGCAGCAACAGCGAGCCCGCAGAATTCGCGCTGGCGATGGAGGAAGCGTAATGCGCATCGCGATTCCAAAAGGACGCCTGCAGGACAACGTCCTCGCGACATTCGCGGCGGCCGGCTACGACGTTCCGACGATCGCCGAGTTGAAAACGCGCAAGCTCGTCTTCGCACGTGGCGGCGTCGAGTGGATCTTCGTCAAAGACTGCGACGTGCCGGTGTACGTCGAACATGGCGCCGCCGATGTCGGTGTTGCGGGACTCGATCAGATTCTCGAGCACGAATGCACGGCGTTTCAGGCCGTCGAGCTGCCGTATGGCCGCTGCCGCATGATGCTCATCGGCGCGCCGGATGCGCCGCGACTCTCGCGCGACATCACCGCGAAGATCGCCACGAAGTATCCGCGCATCGCACGCCAGTATCTCGATACACGCGCGTTGCGCGCGGAGCTCGTGCCGTTAGGCGGCAGCGTCGAGCTCGCGGCCGTGCTCTCCCTCACCTCGCACGTCATCGATCTCGTCGAAACCGGCGAGACCGTGCGCGTGCACAAACTTCCGGAACAGGATTTCGTCGCGGAGATCACGCCGCGGCTGCTCGTCTCGAAAAACATCTACCGCACCGCAAACAAACAAGTGCGCGCACTCATCACGCGCATCGAGGACGCAAAAAATGAACTGGTATCCAGCAACGTCGCCTGAAGCCGAAGCCGCGCTGCGCGAGCTCGAAGAGCGCCGCCGCACCGCGAACGACAACGCGTTTCGCGTCGCGGACGAAATGATCGCCGGCGTGCGCGCGCGCGGCGATGCCTACGTCGCCGAACAGATCGCGAAGTTCGATGACGTGACGATCTCGCCGAATGCGATTCGCATCGCACCACGTAACGTCATGATCGATCCCGAGCTCGCATACGCGCTCGACACCGCCATCGATCGCGTCGAGTCCTTTCACCTGCAGCAACTCCCGCGGTCGTATCAATGGATGGATGTGCTGCATCGCGTACGACCGCTGCGTCGCGCCGGCGTGTACGTGCCGGGCGGACGCGCGGTGTACGTGTCGACGCTGATCATGTGCGCGGTTCCTGCGCGCATCGGGGGCGTGGAAGAGATCGTCGTGATCACGACGCCCTCCGCCGCCTCCAAAGATGAACTGCACTACGTCTGCAATCGCCTCGGCATTCGCGAGATCTATCAATGCGGCGGTGCGGCCGGCATCGCGGCAGCGGCGCTCGGCACGCAGTCGCTCGAACGCGTCGACAAGATCGCCGGGCCTGGCAACGCGTACGTCACCGCGGCGAAAGCGCGGCTGATCGGCGAAGTCGGCATCGACATGACCGCGGGGCCTACGGAGTTGATCGTCGTCGCGGACGAAACCGCCGATGTGAATTTCGTGCAGGCCGATCTCGACGCGCAACAGGAACACGGTCCTGATTCCGCGGTCCTCTGCATTTCGGTGAAGAAGCCACTCGATGTTCGCGCGACGCTGAATCTCGTCGCGACCTCGATCGACGAAGCGATCGCGATCGCCGATCGCATCGCGCCGGAACACCTTTCGATTCACGCGCGCGACGCGCTGTCGATCGCGGAGAACGCGAAGAACGCGGGCGCGATTTATTGCGGCGGCTTCGCGCCTCCAGCCGCGGGCGATTACGTCATCGGCTCGAATCACGTGTTGCCGACCGCCGGCTCCGCGCGCTTCTTCTCGCCTCTCGGTGTGTACGACTTCGTGAAACGCACGAACGTCATCGCGATCGGCGAAGCGACGCTGAATGAGATCGCGCCGCACGCCGCAAAGATCGCGCGCTTCGAAGGCTTGCCGAAACACGCGGAGTCGGTGGAATCGAGATTTGCGGAGGTGCGCTCATGAGCGCGAGAGCAACCGTCGCGGCGATGACCGCGTATGCGCTGGAGTTGCGCGAAGCGGAGATCAAGCTCAATCAAAACGAATCGCCGTACGACTTCCCGTTCAAAGCGGAAGCGCTGGCATCGATTGCGGATCGCAACTGGAATCGCTATCCCGATTTCGAATCGACGCTGCTGCGTACCGCGCTCGCGAATGCGTACGGCGATCAACCCGAGAACATTCTCGTCGGCAACGGCTCGAATGAATTGCTCGCCGCGACGATCGGTGCGTTCGTGGGACCCGGCACTCCGGTCGTGCTGCCGAAGCCGACGTTTGCGTTGTACGAGAAGCTCGTCACGATCGCAGGTGGCTTGCTCGTGCCGGTCGCGATCGATCCGACGACCGGCGAGTTGCCGCTCGACGGGATGCTGCGCGAGTTGTCGGTGTTGCGCGGCGCGGTGGTGATCGTCTGCTCGCCGAACAATCCGACCGGCAGCGTGTTGCCCGCGGGTGGTTTGCAGAAACTGCTCGCGACCGGCGCGACGGTGTTGCTCGATCGCGCGTACGGCGATTTCGCAAACGATGTGCTGCCGCCTCTCGACGATCGCCTGATCACGTTCTCCACGTTCTCGAAGGCGTGGGGGCTCGCGGCACTGCGCGTCGGCTGGCTCGCATCGACCGCATCGACGTGCAAGCAGATTCGCAAAGTGAAGCTGCCGTACTCGCTGAACGTGATCTCGGAAAACGTCGCCGCGTATGCATTGCAACGGAGTGAAGCGCGCGATCGTTACGTGAGCGAAGCGATTCGCGAGCGCGAGCGCGTGTTCGCTGCGATGCGCGCGATTCCGGGCGTGACCGCATTTCCCTCGCAAGCGAACTTCATCGCCTTTCGCTCGCGCGCCACGTTCGACGAGTTCCTGCAACGCGGACTTTTGATTCGTCAATATGCTGACTTTCTGCGCGCCTCCATCGGAACGCCCGTGGAGAACGATCGCTTTCTCGCCGCGCTGAAGGAGCTCGCATGAGCCGCCGCGCAACGGTCACACGCGCGACGAAGGAAACGTCGGTCGCGGTCACGCTCGATCTCGATGGCGACGGCTCGCAATCGAAGATCGACACGCCAGTCGGATTTCTCTCGCACATGCTCGATGTGATCGGCCGTCATGGTCATGTCGATCTCGACATCGCCGCGACGGGCGACACGTTCATCGATTACCACCACACGGTCGAAGACGTCGGTCTCGTCCTCGGCGAAACGTTCGCGCAGGCACTCGGCGACAAGAAAGGCATTCGCCGATTCGGCTTCGCCTACGTGCCGCTCGATGAAGCACTCGCGCGCGTGGTCGTCGATTTCTCCGGTCGTCCGTTCCTCGTGTTCGAAGCGCCGATCGATCGCGAGATGCTGCTCATCCACAAAGATTTTCCGTTCGCGCTCGTCGAAGAATTCTTCAAGTCCTTCGCGAACAAGTGCCAGTGCAACATCCACGTCGATCTCCTTCGCGGAAAGAACGGGCACCACGCCGCAGAAGCAATCTTCAAAGCGTTCGCGATTGCGATCCGCAGCGCGAAAGAAATCGTCTCTTCCGATGTGCCGAGCACCAAAGGCGTGATCTAACCCACGTGCTCCCGACAACCGACAACCGACAACCGACAACCACCCAATGAAAACCACGCTCATCGATTCACCGGTCGCGAATGTCGCGAACATCGCGCGCGCCTTGCGCGTCGCCGGAGCGGAGCTCGACGTGACGCGCGATCGCAATGCGATTGCCCGCGCGAAAAAGCTCGTGCTGCCGGGCGTCGGCTCGTTTGCAGCGGCAATGAAGTGGCTCGCAGAGACGCGCATCGATTCCGCGATTCGCGAGGCCATCGCCAGCGATGCATTTCTCCTCGGCATCTGCGTCGGTCATCAACTGCTCTTCGATGTCTCGTACGAGCTCGGCATCACGCGCGGCCTCGGCATCATTCGCGGTGACGTGCGCGCGTTCGAAGGACCGCTGCCCGTGCCGCAGATCGGATGGAATCGCGTCACCGCGCGTGGTGCGCTGTTCGATGGCGTGGAGAACGACGCGTTCTACTTCGTGAATTCGTTT
The DNA here is from genome assembly GCA_051953135.1 of Thermoanaerobaculia bacterium. GTDB lineage: Bacteria > Acidobacteriota > Thermoanaerobaculia > Gp7-AA8 > Gp7-AA8 > QHVT01. The sequence continues at coordinate 5,178 of JBQCJC010000496.1, forward strand.
GCGGCGCGTGGTGTCGAAAACGAAATCGCATTCGCCGACTACAACGGTCCATTCACCGCCGCGATTCAACAGCAGCGCGTGTTCGGCGTGCAGTTCCATCCGGAGAAATCGTCGAGCGCCGGCCTGCGTGTCCTGAGGAACTTCATCGCATGCAACTGATCCCCTCGCTCGATCTGCTGAACGGGCGCGTCGTGCGATTGCTGCACGGCGAATTCGCTTCCGCGAAAACGTATGGCGATCCCGAAGCCGTGCTCGATTCACTCGACGTGCCGCGCGGTGCGCGACTACATGTCGTCGATCTCGAAGCATCGCGCAGCGGACGTCCGATCGAAACCGACGTCGTGCGGCGGCTCGCGCAACGAGATCTCGTCGTGCAAGTCGGCGGCGGAATTCGCTCGCTCGATGATGCGCGACGCTGGCTCGATGCCGGCGCGGAACGACTCGTCGTCGGCACTGTCGCCGCGACCTCGCCCGCGCTCCTCGCGTCGCTCGTTGAAACGTTCGGCGCGGATCGCATCGTGCCCGCGGTCGACATCCGCGACGGCGTGATTCGCATCGATGGCTGGGAACGCGTTTCCGATGCGCCATTGCGCGACGTCTTCGCGCGCATCGAATCGCTCGGCATCAACGAAGTGCTCGTCACCGACATCGCGAAAGACGGCGCACTGCGCGGCCCGTCGTTCTCGCTGTATCGCTCGCTGCGCACGCTCACGCGCGTGAAGATCATCGCCTCGGGCGGGGTCTCGACATCGAGCGACGTCGTCTCCCTCGCGCGGCTCGGCAACGTCAGCGGCTGCGTGATCGGCAAAGCGCTGCTCGAACGACGCATCGATCTCGCCGAAGCACGCGCGCGCGTGGCGACGCCGAATGCGATTCCCGAGCGCGTCATCCCGTGTCTCGACGTGCGCGACGGACGCGTCGTGAAAGGCGTGTCGTTCACGAACATTCGCGATGCAGGCGATCCGGTCGAATGTGCGCAGCGTTACGAAGCAGAAGGTGCAGATGAGATCGTGATGCTCGACATCTCCGCGACCGATCGCTCCGCCTCGACCGCGATCGAGACGGTGCGTCGCGTCGCCGACGCGTTGTTCATTCCGTTGACGGTCGGTGGCGGCGTGCGCACGCTCGAAGACTTTCGGGCGATGTTGCGCGCCGGTGCCGATCGCGTCGCGATCAACACCGCGGCGCTGCGACGACCGGAGCTCATCGCCGAATGCGCGAATGAATTCGGCGTGCAGGCGGTGGTGTTGTCCTGCGATGCGAAACGCGACGGCGCGCAATGGCTCGCAACGATGCGCAGCGGGAAAGAGTTAACGAACGTCGATGCGATCGAATGGTGTCGCCGCGCCGAAGCGCTCGGCGCCGGCGAAATTCTGCTCACGTCCGTCGATCGCGATGGCACGAACAGCGGCTTCGATCTCGAACTGCTGCGCGCCGTCACGAGCACGTTGAAGATCGGTGTGATCGCGTCCGGCGGCGCTGGTCAACTCGTTGACTTTCGCAATGCGATCGAAGCAGGCGGCGCGCGCGCCGTCCTCGCCGCATCGCTGTTTCACGATCGCGTGCTCACCGTCGGCGATGTGAAGCGCTATCTCGAAAACGAAGGAATCCCCGTCCGATGAAATTCGATGCGAACGGCCTCATCCCCGCAATTCTCCGCGACGCGCGCACCGGCGCGGTCCTCACGCTCGCGTACATGAACGAAGAGTCGCTGCGCCTCACGCGTGAGACCGGCGAGACGTGGCTGTGGAGCCGCAGCCGCAACGAGCTGTGGCGCAAAGGCGCAACGAGCGGCAACACACAACGCGTGGTGCACATCGCCGAAGACTGCGATGGCGATGCGCTCGTCGTTTCCGTTGAACCGTCCGGACCCGCATGCCACACCGGCGCGCCTTCGTGTTTCGCTGACGTCCCTCCGCTGATGCTCGAACGCTTGATGCGCGTGCTCCGCTCGCGCTACGACGAACGCCCTGAAGGCTCGTACTCGACGTATCTCTTCAACGCCGGCCGCAACAAAATCCTCAAGAAAATCGGTGAAGAAGCGACGGAGGTCGTGATCGCATCGAAAGGCGAAGGACGCGAACGCATGATCAGTGAGATCGCCGATCTCGTGTTTCACCTGTCGGTGCTGATGACGGACGAGGGAATTACGTGGGAGGAGGTGGAGCGGGAGTTGGAGGAACGCGCGCGTTGATTACGAGGGAGGTGGTCCCCAGATCAATGACAGATCGATCTCGATCTCTTCAAACGGCGGAATCCGCGCCACTGAATTCTCAATCGCGAGATCGATGATGCGCCATCCGTCGTCGGTGTTCTGCCGGATCTCGATGGTTTGCTGCTCCGGATCGATCAACCACGCGTGACGCACGCCGGCGCGAGCGTAGATCGGCATTTTTCGCATGCGATCGGTATGACCGCTGGACGGCGAAACGATTTCGCACACCCAATCCGGCACGATGGAAAAAACGTGGCTTTTCGGCACCTCGGGCATTCGTTCGCGGCGCCATCCCGCGAGATCCGGAACGAGCACGTTATGGCGGAAATGAAGCTCGGGCTCATCGAGAATCCACCAGCCGCCCGGCCCACCGCGCCCCCACTGGAATGGCGGGCCTAACGCAAAGCCGAGCGCGGACGAGGCGATCGTGTGCGGTCCTGCCGGTCGCGGCGACGTAATGAGCTCGCCATCGATCAGCTCCGCAACCATCGTATCCGGCACCTTCATCAGGTCCTGATACGTCGCTTGTTCGCGCAGCCGTGCCGCCATGGCTCTCCATTATAGTTGCGCCTCATGAAGCGCTTCGCCCTCGCACTTCTCCTCCTCCTCACCACCGCCCCGCTCACGCGCGCCGCGCAGCGCGTCGACATCCTCATCACCGGCGGCACGATCGTGACGATGGCGGGAGAGAACATCGAGAACGGCTCCGTCGCGATCGACAACGGCGTGATCGTTGCGGTCGGCAAGGCCGCGGACATCGACAAGCAATACACCGCGAAGACCGTCATTCGCGCCGGTGGACACGCGGTCGTGCCCGGCTTCGTCAACGCGCACACACACGTGCCGATGACGCTCTTTCGCGGCATCGCCGACGATCGCGATCTCATGGACTGGCTCACGAATTTCATCTTTCCGGCAGAGGCGAAGAACGTCGATCGGGAGTTCGTGAAGTGGGGAACGCGACTCGCCGCGGCGGAGATGATTCGCTCCGGCACGACGACCTTCGCCGACATGTACTACTACGAGTCGGACATCGCGCGCGAAACGAAAGCCGCGGGATTGCGCGGCGTTCTCGGCGAAACGCTCATCGACTTCCCGGCGCCCGACAACAAAACGTGGGACGCGGCAATCGCGTACATGCGGCAGTACGCGAAAGACTGGAAAGGCGATCGTCTGATCACGCCCGCACTCGCACCGCATGCGCCGTACACCGTGTCCGCCGATCACCTGAAACAGGTGCGCGCGATCGCCACGGAGCTCGGACTGCCGATCCTCATTCACGTCTCCGAAACAAAAGACGAGCTGCGTCAGGTCGCGGAGCGTGCGAACGGCATGACGCCCGGCGCGTATCTCGACTCACTGAATTTTCTCGCCGATGACGTCGTCGCCGCACACGGCGTGCATCTCACCGCCGATGAATTGAAAACATTCGCGGCGCGCAAAACGGGCGTCGTGCATTGCCCCGAATCGAATCAGATGCTTGCGTCGGGAGTGGCTCCGGTCGTCGACATGATCAAAGCCGGCATGGAAGTCGGCCTCGGCACGGATGGCCCCGCGGGCTCGAACAACAATCTCGACATGGTCGAAGAGATGGCCAGCGCCGCGCGTCTGCAGAAAGTGATGCGCAACGATCCGAAAGCGATCAGCGCGCGCGAAGTGCTGCGCCTGGCCACGATCGGCAGCGCGCAAGTGCTCGGTCTCGCCGACAAGATCGGCACGATCGAGCGCGGCAAACGCGCGGACATCGTGCTCATCGATCTGCAGCAACCGAAAGTGCAACCGGTGTACTCGGTCGAATCCGCAATCGTCTACGCCGCCTCGGGCAGCTCCGTCGTCACGACGATCGTCGATGGCAAAATCCTGATGCGCCGCGGCGAGCTGCTGACGATCAACGAAACCGAAGTGATCCGGAAAGCCGATGAATATCGGCAGAAAGTTCTGCGCAGTCTCGCCACTCGGTAATGCGGAAACTCCTCGCCCCAACACTTCTTCTCGCTCTCGCGTGCGCGCCGGTCGCGCCGAAAACGGCGGTCGTCGCGCCGGCGCCGCGGTTCGCACCGACCGGCGTTGCACAACGCGTGGTGCTCGTGTCGTTCGATGGACTCGGCGCCGATCAACTCGCGCGACAAACGAATCTCCCCGCGTTCGAATCGATGATTCGCGACGGCGCGGTCGCGCGCAGCATCCCGGTGAATCCCACCGTCACCGCGACGACGCACGTCTCGATTCTCACCGGCGCCGATCCGCAGAAGCACGGCATCGTCTCGAATCGATTTCACATCGCCGGCACCGCACCCGAAGTGACGACGCGCGGCATGGACACGACCATCGATGTCGAAACAATAGTCACCGCGGCGCGACGACAAGGCAAACGCGTCGGCGCCGTGACGTTTCCAACCGTCGATGCAACGAGTCCCGAACGCACCGCTGATTTCGGCATCGTGTGGAAGCCATCGCTCACGCAGGCGAAGATCGTGAAGCTCACGCGCAACGACTTCAAACGCGAATGGGTGCCGCCGACGTGGACCGCGCGTCCGCAGCGCCGCGCATCGTTCTCGCCGGTGATGCGCGCACGCGTCGAATGGCTTGTACCGAAGATCACGCGCAAAGACATTGACGTCGTCGCGTACGACACGACCGATGACGCGCGCGAGAACTACGACACGTACGCGATCGAGACGAACGACGAAGAGTTGCGCACCGATGCGAACGGCTGGTTCGCGATCTCGCAGCAAACCGACAGCGGTCTCGCGGGCTCGTGGTCGAAGATTCTCGACGCGAACTCGTCGCTTGATGTGACGTTGTACTGGGGTGCGATCTCGCGCACGAACGCGTATCCCGATTCGTATCGCGATCGGCTCGATCGCGAAGTCGGGTTCTGGCCCGGCACTCCGGATGAGATGTCGGACATCGATGCGGCGACGTTCGCGCAGCAAATCGATCGCATCGCCGACTTCGCCACGCGCGCGCAGACGCTCACGATTCGCACGATGGATTTCGATTTGCTGCTCGCGTATCAGCCGCAGGTCGACGAAGCCCAGCACAACTTTCTCGGCTACGACGACAGTGTCATTCGCGCCGCGTTCGTCGCCGCCGATCGCGCGGTCGCCGCGATTCGCGCATCACTCGATCCATCGCGCGATGCGCTCGTCGTCACCGGCGATCACGGACTCATGACCTTTGATCGCGAAGTGCGCATCAATCGTCTGCTCGCCGAGCGCGGCTTCGCACCGCGGTGGCGCGGCTATGTCACCGGCAGCGTCGCCAATCTCTATCGATTCGATGCCACGGACGACAGCAACGCCGTGGTCAAGATGTTGACCGAATCCGGATTCTTCGAGCGCATCGAAAAGAAAACCGCCGCGCATCATCGCAACGCGGGCGACATCATCGTCACGGCATTTCCTAACATCGAGCTCTCCGCATCCGCGGAAGCGCCGGTCGTCGCGGAACCGGAATCGTACGGACATCACGGCGCGCTCAACACGTATCGCGAATTGCACACGCTGATCTTCG
>JBQCJC010000497.1:0-4935 GCA_051953135.1 Thermoanaerobaculia bacterium
GCGGACGATAGTCCGCCGTTTCTTTTTCCGGCGGGCTGAGAGCCCGCCGCTCCACTAGAACCTTCCTGCCCACCATTCGCCGCGCGTGCGTTCTTCACGCAGCGTCAATCCATGCGACGCCGCTGCATTCACGACATCATCCCGTCGCACGTTCAGAATGCCGCTGAGAATCAGCGATCCATCGACGTGCTCCACTACTTCGCCTAACAACGGCAAAATCACCTCGGGGATGATGTTCATCGTCACGACGTCGAACGTTCCGCCGCGCAGAGCTTCGATGCTGCCGATGAACAGCGGCATCGCGTCATCCGGAACTTCGTTGCGCATACGGTTGTCGCGCAGTGCGGCGTAAGCGTCGTTGTCGTTGTCGAACGCTATCGCTTTCGATGCGCCGAGGCGGTACATCGCGAGTGCGAGGATTCCGCTGCCGGCGCCGATGTCGAGACCACGCTTGCCGCGCAGCTCGAGACCTTCGAGGATCTCGATGCACAACGACGTCGTTTCATGCGAGCCCGTACCAAACGCCTGCTCCTGCGGCACGATGATCTTCAATCGATCATCTTGCGGAAACAGCGACGCATCCGGCGCGACGACGAATCGCTCGCCGATGAACAACGGCTCGAGCGATTGCTGATAGAGCTCGAGCCAGTCGACGCGCTCGCGTTCCGTTTCGAACAACTCGATCGCATCGAGATCGCGCAATGATTCCGCGGCCTCGTCGCGATCTTCCGGCGAATCGAAGTACGCGGAAAGCGTCGTCGTGCCGTTCACTTCGCGCGACGTGCTACCGGTCGACGCGGTGAGAAACAATCGCGATTGCAGCAACTCTTCGAGCGCGGCATCGCGCGCATCGAATGAGATGTCGAGGATGAAATCCTTCATTCATTCGATCCGAAGTGCGCGCGATAGTCTTCCATCGCCGCCTGCACGACTGCCGCCGCATGTTCGAAGCCGTACGTACCGGCGACGCGAATGCGCTGCCCTTCACCCGGAACGAGTTTGTACGTCGAGAAGTAATGCTCGAGACGCTCGACGAGCACCGGCGGCACATCGGCGATGTCTTTCGCATCGCCCCACACGTAATCGCCCTGCAGCACCGCGATGATCTTGTCGTCCGCTTCACCGCGATCGATGAGCTGCAATCCGCCGATCACGCGCGCGGCAACGAGAATCTCGGACTTCGAGATCGGGCGTTCGCTGAGCACGCAGATGTCGAGCGGATCGCCATCGCCCTGCGAGGCAACGGGCGACAAGCGCGTCACGCGCTCGGCGCAATACGTCTGCGGAATGAATCCGTACAACGCGGGCGGCTGCGAGGAGGTGCGCTGCGGTCGATCGACTTTCAGATAGCCGGACTGTTTGTCGACCTCGTACTTGATGAGGTCATACGGCGTGATCTCGACGAAGACATTGACGACGCGCGGTGCGTCGGCGCCGGCGGTGAGGCCATGCCACGGGTGGGGACGGGAACGGGAGAAGGACTGCTCGGCCATTGCGGCGCGATTCTATCCTTCGCCGAGGTAGTAGCCGTCGGCGAGATTTCCTCGGAGCTCGATGCGGGAGTCGCGAATCGCGATGCGCCCGAGCTCGGTGACGATCGCATCGCACGACAAACGCTCGCCTTCCACCGCACCACGTGTGAGAAAAACGTCGAGCACGCGCGGAACAGCGAGCACGAGTCGCTGGCGGAAGCCGATCGCCTCACCAAGCAGCAGCACGCGATCATCGGAGCGCAGGCAGCAGACCACGCCGTCCGGTTCGCGCAGGTGGTTGACGATCTCGAATCGCGACTCGACGCCGCGGCCCTGGCGGCGCAGCGCGTACGTCTCTCCGCGCGGCTCGACGATGTATTTTCCAAACTGCTCGACGGCGCGAAGACCGCTCGCGCCGCGGCTCCACGTCACCATCGGCGACGGCGGCGTGAACGCAATTCGCGTCACGCTGCCGGGTGCAATCGGTTCGAGCACGCGCCACGCGAGTCGCGCGCGCGAATGTGCAGTGCGCGCGCAAAAAACAATCTGATCGCGATCATCGTCCGATCGATTCACGAGTGTGAGGACCGAGCCATTCATCATGCACATGAGGGGAGCTCCGCGTACGCGCCAGAGCTCCCCTCCCCTTCCACCCTCCACCCGCTTCTAGGTCTTCGAATCCGTGACCTGGAAGTAGTAGCCGTTCTTCGTATCGCCGAAGAGCGCGAAGGTCAGCGCCGAGAGATTCTCGAGCGAGATCTCGGTGAACTGCTGGCTCATCACGGCGGTGGTGAGCGTGTCGCTCTCGACGATGTTGCTCACGAGGCCGACGTAGATCTTCGGATGCAGACCGAACTCGGCCTGCTCGCCGAACGCCACGCCCGGCTGCGTCATGATGGCTTTGCCGTCTTTGTACAGCGTGACGCTGATGCCGCCGGCGGTCTTGACGTTGTTCTCGACGTCGATCTCGTTCGGCAGCGTGACGCCGGTCTGCACGAAGTTGTAGTCGCTCTCGATCTTGTTGAGCGCGTACGTGCCGCCTTCGAGCACCTCGTTCGGCAGAATGCCGCTGGCGCCGTCGTCCCACGTGACTTCGATCTGCGTGTCGACGGTGTACATGAAGTTGTGGAATCCGCGATAGCCGATGTGCTCGATCACCTGCCACGCGACCGGAGGCAACGCCTGCAGGTTCGCTTTGCGGTTTTTCGTGAAGACGAGAACGTCGGCGTTCTTGTTGTCGGAAAGGTTCTGATACTGCAGGGCAACATCGTTCGGCATGTGAGTCTCCTCTTTCTCTTTGCTGTTTCTTCCGCGTGGGACATCCGGCCGGAAACGTCGTCTCGCGAACGCAGCCGATAGACGCACCAGCGGCAGCGTTGTGATTCCGTCATCGCAGTCGTTCGCACAACGCATCGATGCGCGCACGCAGCGGATGCGCAACGTGCGCGTGCAGTGATGCGTGCGCGAGTCGCAGCGCGCGCTCGTGCAACGCACACGCATCCGCTGCGAGTGCCGCATACGCGTATGCATCCGCGGGCGCGAGCGGCACGAGTGCATGTGCGAACTGTCCGGCCATGCGCGCCATCTCGATCGCGCGCTCGTGCGAACCGATCGCAGCGAAACAACGCACGAGCGTCAACGCGGCCTCGCACGCTTCGATGCTGATCGCGTCATCGGCGAGCAATGCCCAGCCTTTCTGCAACGCGACGATCGCGTTCGCAGGATCGCCGTCATCACTCAAACGAATGCCGTACGCGAACCACGATCGCGGCAACGCCGGCTGCTGTTCGATCGCACGTCTCGCGTCCGCACGCGCTTCGACCATCGCGTCCTCGCTGCCGAGTCGCGCGAGCAGCGCATTCGCATCGCCACGCAGCTCCGCATCGAGCGACCACGCACAAAGCGCGCGAATGCGCGCGTCTTCGTCGTCGCCACTGCGCTCGCAAAGAAACGCGAGCTCGAGCCACGCACGCGCATGACGCGGATGCGCATCGACGTACGTTTGCAGATGCGCACGCGCGGCATGCGTATCGCCCGATGCGAGATGTTGCAGTGCGACGCACATCGCTGTCTCCGCGAGATTCGGTGCGAGTCGCACGAGCTCGCGCACGAGATCCGCGGCATCGCTCGCGCGCGCGTCGATCTGCATGCGCGCGAAACGCGCGAGCGCCGGGACATTCGCGAAGTCGAGATCGAGTGCGCGGCGCAATGTTGCGTGCGCCGCAAATGGACGGCCTTCGAGCATGCGTACGTCCGCGAGTCGGGTCAGTGCGAGTGAATCGCCCGCGCGTTCGAGTGCAGTCGCGGCAATGTCGATGCGACCGCAACGCAATGCGGTCTCGCCGAGAAAGTGCGCCGCGATCGGATCGTCCCCGGCGAATGGGATGAGTCGCGCAATCGCATCATCGAACAAACCCGCCGCGCGAATCGCGAGCGCTTCGATGAGAGCGCGATCGCTCGTACGCGCATGCGTTGCGATGCGTTCGTACGTGCGAATCGCATCCGCATTGCGTCCGAGCGCGAGCTGCACTTCGGCAAGCTCCACGCCCGCAACGATAAGACGCGGATTGCGCGACAACAGCTGTTCGTAATGCGTCGCCGCCTCCGCGAAGTTGCCGAGCGTTCGCTGCACGCGCGCGAGCAGCAGCACACCGCTGCGCGTGCGCGGATAGAACCGCGCATATCGCTCCGCGCGCACAAGCGCAGCAGGCGAAGCCGCGGGTGCGACTTCGCCCATCGTCAGCACGGCATCGCGTTCGATTCCCGCATCCGTCGTGATCACGACCGGCGTCAATGCCGCGGGTGCGGCGATGCTCTGACGCTCGTCTTCCGGAATGCGCGCGCGCAGTTTGCGCAGTTCTTCTTCCCACTCGCGCTGTTCGAGATCTTTGCGACTCGGCGGGTTCTCGAGTTTTCGGCGGAGGTACTTGCGGCCTTCCGAGATGCGTTTGCGCAACGCGTCTTCGCGAATGCCGAGGCGGCGCGCGACGTCGGGATAACGCATACCGTCGATCGCCGTGAGCAGCAGCGGATTGCGCAGATGCTCGGGCATCGATGCGAGTGCGTGAATGAGAATCGCGGCGTGCTCGCGTCCGATCGCGGTGCGCTCGGGATCTCCGGACATGCTCGGCAAGAGACCGGTGCCGAGATCGTCGTCACTGCCTCCGAGTTGATCGGTGCGCGCACGAATGCGTTTGCGGTGGTAGTCGGTGCACGCGTTTTTTGTGACGCGCATCAGCCACGCCTCGGAGTTCGTCGTGCACGCCGAATAGTTGATGAACGCGGAGTACGCCGCCTGCGCAAACGCATCCTCGGCGCCTTCACGCGCGGACTTCACGCAGTACAGCCACAGCTTCCGTTCGTTCCTGCTCCAGATCTCCGCGAACGTCGGCTTCCCGTCTTCACGCCCTGCCTGCTGGCTCTTGTCCACGCATCCGCGCCTCCCCAACGCGCCGCGGCGCGA